>NZ_JAVRCI010000025.1:0-88095 GCF_034530835.1 Nostoc sp. DedQUE12b
CTGCCACTGACAATCCGCTGACCGTCGGGGGAAAACGCCACTGAATTGACCTCATTTTCATGCCCGACAAAGGGTTGACCAATGGGCTGACCATTCACATCCCACAACCGTACTGTCTTGTCATTACTGCCACTGACAATCCGCTGACCATTGGGGGAAAATGCCACTGAATTGACCCAATCTTCATGACCTTGAAGGAACAATAAGACCCTACCAGAGGATGCTTCCCAAACCTGTACAGTACCCTTACTATCTCCAATCACCAATTTTTTGCCATCAGCACTAAATGCCACCGACAAGACCACTCCCAGAACTGGCGTAAAGATCGAGTTTGTGAGATCCGCTCCCATCAAATTCATCCACCGCAAGCTGGCATTAGCAAAGTTTACGTCTTTAATAAAAGTATGGCTGATATCAGATTTTTCCAGACTATAGGGATTTCTTCCTAGTAGTATTTTCACCAGGTTGCCACCTATATAATCCACCTGAGTTTGGGTTTGGCCACGGGTTGACTGAATTAGTGCGAGCAAGCCTTGTTTAAATACTTGCTCATCTAACATTGGCACAGCTAATTCCAGCACAGCTTTTGCCAAGGGAGCCGTACCAAAATAATTAGATAATTTTTCTAAAGATGCTTTGGAGAATGAATTTAGCGGTGCTATTGGGAGCGGTTGCTTATCTTCCCCACATTGTCGTTGAAAGTATTCTGTCCAAGTGTAATCTTGTGGTGGAACAGTATCTAAATGAGACTGTGCTTGAGCCAGTTCTGTGAAATCGGGAGCTAAAACGCCTAGCTCTGCCACCAGCTTATAGGCAGCAAAAAATTCCAATAACGAACGATGGGCAGGACTGTAGTCTCCTTCTGCATTACGAATTAGCATTGTTTGCCCCATCATGTCGTAATGCCAGTGGTCTAAATCTTTTTCTTCTTGGACTACAGCAGGAAATAAACGCCGAATCCGGTCGGGAAATTCTTTGTAGTTCATGCTCATCTGGTCTGTTGAGAGCATTTCCCAGGACAACTCACACAAAAAATAGAGCTTATCTGCTAATGAGGTAAAGGTACGGTTGGTTTTGATATCTCTCTCCATCTTGTGCCGCACAGCATATAAATATACCCGCGATATATCAACTGGCTTGCCCGCCTCAATCTCTGGCAAAGCTTCTATAATCAGTTCCGTCATTACCGGACGACGTGCCAAATCCCGCAATGTCGAATTACTCATTATCCGTTCTACTGTCTCTGGTTCAGAACGAAACGCTAGTACCTGCCGAATTTGCTCATCATCAAATTTTTCTAATTCCAGCACTTCAAAGCGCGGTGTCTCTAGAGGCAAGTCAATAGTAGAAGCTTGCAACTCTGCACTTAGCAAAGCCCTTCCTTCTTTTGCTTCGGGGAAATGTTCGGTGCGACAGGTGAGAATTACCTTTGCCCCTGGTACTACTACTTTGGCTAGTTCCCAGAAGTTGTTGATCATCTCTTGGCGATTGACTCTAGCTGCCATTTCATCAAAGCCATCAAAAATCAACAGCACTTTACCCATGCGGTTGAGTTGCTCAAAGGCAGAATAACCAGGCAGTGGGATTTCATGCTTGCGGAAAAAGAATTCCGAAAATAGCGATTCTACACTGACTGCTTTGGCATAGTCCCGTAAAGGAATGACTAATGGTAGACGTGGGCGTTCTACTCCCCGGCGTTGAGCATCCCGATAGCGTTGTAGGGCAGTCCAGGCATAATGCAACCCAAACCAGGTTTTGCCAGTGCCAAATTCACCCAAAATGGAAAGGTGTTCTTTGGCAGGATCGTCAAGCCAACGTTCAACATAACCATCAATCCAACCATCAGCTTGAGCGTAACGGCTAATACCCATTTTCTGCTTTGATTTGGGATCAAATTCCTCTTTGGTACAAGCTAAGGGTACATAAGTGCGCTCAATTCCCCGTTCCTTGATTTCATTTTCTAACCAGTTGAGGTAGACATTAAAATCGGCATCCCTATCCAGCAACTCATCAAGGGTGTAGCAAAATAAATTTTGATTTTCTTGCTTGCTCACCTCATCTTTAGCAGCGCGACTGACACGGCGATTGGTGATTAGCCAACCTATATCTGTTTTTCGAGCATTTACTGACTGTCGCAAGGCAGCAACATCTGCCATTCCGGCTTCTCCTGTAATGCCGCGCACCAAAACTCGGTTATACCCCTTTTTCTCTATAGGGTTATTGACATTAATAATCCACTCAAAATAATTTTCATTGCTAATTTCACCTTTTTCAAAGCCATAACGTAGGGCAGTGAACCAAGCCCGTAATTGCTCTGCTAATTTATCTGTCTGATTTGGTTGACTCGGAGTTTGTACAGTAGATTGAACAGGTTGTTTATTTGTTGTTTCTTTCCTAAAAAAGAGATTAATACACCCCAAATTGTTAGAGATGAATTTTTGGGGTGCTGTTTCTAATTCCTGCCGCAAGAATGTTACTAGTGTTTCGTTTGTCACCCATTGGTTAGATACATCAGCCGAGTCAAATCCGCGCAAAATCGCGCTAGTTAGTACGCTGCTGGCTCCGCTCACGTTTTCATGGGCTAGCTCAAATTCTCTGCAAGCGGCAATAAAACAGCGATCGCGTGTATTTCCGCGATCGCCTGGATCAGCGTCTGTAAAATTGAGTAGTTCCCCACTGTAACAACAGTCCAACCAGATAATTTGCTGCCGTACTGGGCTTTCTTGCAATAACTCACGCAGCCACTTTAATTGCAGTCCCCAGTTCCCATCACAATCGGTATCACTGGTAGCTAGAAAACCTTCTTTAATGCGCCGACCTGTGCGAAGACCATGGCCTGAGAAATAGAACAGGGCTGTATCCGGGATGCTCCTACCTTCAGGATAAAATAGCTCTTCTAAAACATCCTTTAAATCTGCTAGCTTGACTTCCTGATTTTGTGCTATCCGTGGTGCATCATCTTCAAACGGATCTAGGAATCCTGGCAATCGCTTGACATGAAAATTTCCAGCTTCACTGAGTCGCTTGGCGATCGCTTCTGCATCGTTAGCAGGCGATCGTAACGCTGACAATCCTGAAAAATTGTACTTATTAATGCCAACTACTAAAGCATCTCTACTCATTAATATGCGACTTTTTATAAAAATTCTGGAAAATTCATCAATAAGCTAGCGTTTAATTCTACTCATCTTTTCCAAGACAATAACCAAGTAAATTTTTTTACTAAATATTGATTGCCCCTTGTGACAGTCACTTGTCCTTTAACGGTGTAAATATTGGTCTGTCCTGATCAGACCCTCGCAACAAATAAATTGTCAATTGCTTACCGGACTCTTGTTCTTGCTTAGGGTTGATAGGTATTGGCCAGCGAAGAGATTTATAAAGTTCTAAGCGATACAAATCAAAAGCAGATTCCAACAAGCTACAGTAGACACCTGCCGCATCAACTGTCCAGTAGTAAGCAAATATTAAGCCCAGTAACGCAGTAGGAACAGCCCACCAAGCCCAAACAGTCCATACAATAAACAGCAAACTCCAGAGCCAAAAACGGGCTGCTGTGTTCAGGCTTGACCGTGCTTCCTGTAATTCTTTCTTCACTCCATCTGGTAATACTAGCCAGAGGCGAGACCAGCAAATTACAGCATCCAAGCCATACTTATCATAAGGGCGGCTTTCAGCTGCTCTAAGGATATTGCCTAACTTTGTAGGCATTAACCTATTAAATTGAGATGGAAACTCCATAAGCTGTCCATCTAGCGTCACATATTCCTCTAATTCTTCGTTAGTTATAACTTGTTTCTCTTTTTTATCAGCCAGAGTTTGCCAACGCTTATCTTTTCGTTTAAAGTCATGCTCTTGTTGTTGTATCATCCAGCGTCGTAAAGGCTGTAACCAGCGAGACCAATAGCCTTCTAAGAATCTTAAAACAGATAAATCAAACTTTTGAACCACAAAAGCTGAGACAGCAATCATGAGCAAACCTGTTACCATAACAGCAATTAGCAAAGATTCTGGTTGCTGTTTGAGCCAATCTTCCAAAGGTTTTCGACCAAAACGCAAGATCCAAGCTAATAGTCCCCCCATCCAAAAGACAAAAGCTGGTGTCAGTATGTTTGCAGCCCAGTTTTCTGCAAGTTTTCCACCCAGACTTTCTAAAAATTTGGTTGGCATATATTTATTACTGAGCAGCAGGTATTAGCACGACATTATGAGTAGGACAGATTGGTATTGTCGCTCCGACAATGCGGCGATACCAAACATAGTCTCCTTGAGGACATATATATTTTTGAGCAGATATTGCTTGACCTTTACCTGGAAGTGGCTCAAAACCTTTTGATACCTGCTTCTCACTAAGAAACTCCGCTATCCAATTGCGAGTGTCTGACTGACTTTTCAAGATTTCTAAAATCTGCTTATCGACTTCCTGTCCAGCTTTAGCTTGTGCTAATAGTTCAGCCAATTGTTTGTCTACTTGAACCGCATCATTTCCTAAAAGTTCTGGAAGAAAAGGACGAATCGAACGGCCAGCCTCCAGAATGTCGTCAGGTTCAAACGTCACAACTGAAACCTCATTATGTAAGATTAATAGCTAATTTTTTTAGTTATACACTGAAACAGACTAGCGTAGTTAATTTTCCAACACTGATGCAGTCTATACCACTATTACTGAGGTTTTACCCCTTACATAAATAAATACATTGCCGCTATCAAGAAGGCGACATCTAATTTGTGAAGTCCTTTAATAGCAGACTTTTTCAGAGAAGAAAATAAACGACCATTAAAATGTGAAACTTTTGGTTTTGCGACCTCAATTTGTGAAAACATTGAAAATCTCTAGTCACTTTTGAATAATCATATAAATTAATAAAATCCTTGCTATATAAGGGTTTCGCCGGACAAAAATAGCGACATTAATTCGTTAAGCTACGACATCTAATTTGTGAATGTACACTTGTACATTGATGGTCACGAAAGCTGAATCTTTGTTTTAACTCTCCTTTGACTATCCAAAATAGTCATTGCATTACCATGAAAGTTGGTATAAAAGTATTTAAAGGTTATTTTAGATTAAGATTTCCTAGAATTTTATTGAATGGAAATCAGAAATACTTATCATTAAATTTAGCTGACGCTGTTGAGAACAGAGTGGCGCTTTTGATATTCTGCCATTTCTGCAAAGGATGTAAAACATCGCTGGCATTGTCTGTTTATCCATAAAGTCAGAATAGGAAAGGGTTTTTCACAGACAGTGCATTTTGATAACAAGCGTAACTGATGGCGATCGCATCCACATAACTTACATAACTTAATATAGGTGTCTTGACTTAAATTACATAAACTTGCATAATAATAAAGCTAATAGAATTTATAAAACTAATTAGTAAGCTTTTTAAGCTTATCTACTAGTGGTTTTGGGGTTATAGCGCAGTTGGTAGCGCACCTCAATGGCATTGAGGGGGTCAGCGGTTCGAATCCGCTTAGCTCCACTATTAAAACATAGCTACTCAAAACCTGTTTATGTGACTTGAAGGAGAAGTTGGACAGGTTGTGCAACTTTAACTTCTAAATCAAGCAAGATTATGCTTAAAATCACAACTAGCTTCAGTTTCTTAAATACGCCCCCACATTAAGATGCGCTTGTAGGGAAAAAAGAACGGGCGCTCATCCTCTAACAACTCGAATAGCTTCTGCTGATAGCGTTCCACAAATCGTTCATAGGTTTGGGCATCCAATTGGGACTCATAAGCCGTTAGCAATGTCCCGCGATACCACTCTACTACGGCTTCTCGTGAAGGCAAGACATGCCCATAAATTTGCAGCTTGACTTCCTGGTTGACAAACCCCAATTTATAAAGCATTCGGGCGTATGTTTCTGGAGGAAGTACCTCTAAACGCCGCACATATCCTCTTAATTCTTGACTGAATTCCTGTGCAGTCTCAACTGCTATTTGATGCACTGGCTCATTATCCATCGTTGGTATTTGTACGGCAAGCTGCCCACCAGGTCGCAGTTTTGCCCGCAATTTCTCAAATAAAACCTCATGTCCCGTCAACCACTGCAATGCCGCATTAGAAAATACCACATCAAATTCTTCATCTCCTGGGTTTTCCTCAATCCGTCTTTGCTCAAACCGTAGTCCATTGCCTTGAAACTGACGCGCCTTTTCCAGCATTTTCTCAGAAGCATCTATCCCTAAAGTCTCCTGTGCTGCTAAGGTTTCATGCAGATATTTCGTTAACTTTCCAGTTCCACACCCTAAATCGAGAACTCGTAAGTTTTCTTGCCGATGTACCATGTCTACCAAGTCGTAGAATGGACGACTTCTTTCAGCTTGAAATCGTTCGTATAGTTCTGGATTCCATTTATCTAACATATTTTTACAATTAGTAATTCGTAATTTATAAAGCCGTATTTTCTGATGTAAGCGACAAAAAAACGATATCGTCAAAAATTGCGGGTTGAAATTTGCTTAAGATACGCCATAAGGTGTTGCAGCTACGCCCGTCGTAGACATCCCACCCAATTTACCATGCCCTATGACCAACTACTTTCGTTCTAATGTTGATGCAATGGCTAGCTATATTCCTGGTGAGCAGCCTCAACGTGGTACACAGATTATTAAACTTAACAGCAACGAGAATCCCTATCCTCCTTCTCCTGCGGCATTAGCTGTACTACGAAATATTGATGGTGAGTGGTTGCGGCGGTATCCAGAACCTTTCGGGGGGGAGTTCCGGCAAGCTGCAAGTAAAGTGTTAGGAATTCCTAGTGATTGGATAATTGTCGGAAATGGCAGTGACGAATTGTTGAGTGTGGTGATTCGAGCCTGTGCTGAACCTGGGAAAAAGGTAGTTTATCCGATACCTACTTACGTGCTATATCGCACATTAACAGAAATGCAAGCGGCGGAAATTATTGAGATTCCCTACAGCAAAGACTACGGTTTCCCTTTGGAAGAATTAGTTGCTGCCGATGGAGCGGTGACATTTATTGCGTCGCCCAATAGTCCGTCGGGGCATGTGGTGGCAACAAATCATTTGCGAAAATTAGCCAGCCAGTTATCTGGAGTTTTAGTGATTGATGAAGCATACATAGATTTTACCGAAGAGAATGCATTGGCTTTGGTTAAGGAATACCAAAACGTCATTGTGCTTCGGACACTATCTAAAGGGTACTCGTTGGCAGGATTGCGATTGGGCTTTGGGGTGGCGAATCCCAAACTGTTGCAGGGATTGTTTAAGGTTAAAGATAGCTATAACATTGATGCGATTGCTTGTGCAATTGGCACGGCTGCCATCACTGACCAAGCTTATAAAAATGCTTGTGTAGCCAAGATTAAAGCATCACGGACTAAGTTAGCAACAGACTTGAAACAATTAGGTTTTCATATCTGGGATTCTCAAGCTAACTTTTTGCTGGCACAGCCAAGAGAAGGAAACGCAGAATACCTTTATCAAAAACTCAAGGAACAGAGAATTTTAATCCGCTACTTCAAGCAGCCTGGATTAGATGATAAATTACGCATCACTGTTGGGACAGATGATCAAAATCAGGCTTTAGTAGAGGCATTAAGTAGGTGGGCGTAAATATTTGTCGTTAGGAATAAGGCAGGAGGCAGGTGGTCACTGAGCGTAGTCGTTGGCGCAGCCTCTCGTAGAGAAGTGAGTCAGGAGTAGGAATTCTGATCGAAAAAGCGAATAGCGCAGTATCTTGTAGAAAGTGTCTTGATTCTGAATTCTGAATTCTGCATTCTTCTTTAATCAGATTAACTTACAGCGCTTGAAAACTAAAGCTAAGGCTTGCCCAATGATTCACATCCAAGCTATGTGAATCGGCTGTTGTGCCGTTCATCTCCGTTTTGAGGGCACTAGCGTTATGTAAGTCTTGTAGCAAGGCTTGTACAACGTCTAGGGAATTCAACAATGGGCTAATTGGCCCTTGTTCGGCTGTGGAATACTTGGTAGTGTTCAAGGCGGCGAGAGTTTCGCTAAAGGAGGCAGTACTAAAAATTAGTTGGTGTTCGCAAAAGCAAGCTGGCCCGGAAATCACCCATTCAGAAGCAGCATTAGTTTGGGGTAGAGTGAGGGTTTCACCTGGCGCAATGACGACTTCTTTAAGCAGGGGTTTGGTGTCCACAGCGTTTGGTTCTTGGGGAGTTTCCCAAGAATAGAAAGCGATCGCTGTATGATTATTATTTAATCCCAGCAAGATTAAATATACTGGGCGATCGCTCTGGTTTTCTAGCCGATATTGCATTCGACTACCGATAGGCACAATCGGAGTGGGGAGTGATTTTTTTATCGAAGTTTCAGGTTTTAAAGTTCGTATTGTTTCACGCTGCATCACCACCTGTGGTGATATACCACTAATTATTTCTAAAGTAGCCTTGAGAGCCAAGCGGGAAGAACCTTGATTTTCTGTAAGTCGCCATAACTTGGCTGCAAGCAGAGTTGATAATTTTGGTGCTAACCTTTGCACTGTTAATTTCACTGCTTCTCCTACTTCTCCAGTGGTATTGAGAATAACCTCGCCACCAAGAGAAAATAGACCATAACGACTGGGAATTTCCTGTAGTTTGGCAAATAAATAATCAGCTGGTTTTTCCCCTACGACTACGGTGGAGACATGGGGAAAGGCAGCGAAGGCACTTGTGGCGTCTACCCGCTCAATTCTTTCCAATCCAGTATCTAAAGCAATTATTAAATGAATATTTCCGGCTAAAACCCGGACTGCTTCTTGGACAAGTTGCCCGACTTGTAGAGGATTTGCACTTTCAATTTGGGAAATTTGCGCTTTTGCTGTTAGCCCAGTCCGCGATCGCAATACTAATTCTTCTGTTGTTGTTGCCAGGGTAAATCGAGAATTAACTCCGTAGTATAGCAGCACTTGTGGCGGTAATCCTGCTAACCACAGCTGGACTGTTTTGCCGTCTTGTTCAATCGCTGTCACCGCGCCTTCTGCACCAATAATACTGTCTGACGCTAGAGACGTTACATCTGGATTTTTCTGACTACTTAATAACGCTGGTTGCTGTTTACTACCCAATTTGGATAGAGAATTTTCCATATAAGAGAGAGCGACTTGAATTCTGGTAGTTGGGGTGAATTCCCACAAATACTGCGTCAAGGCGTAGGTAAATAACCCTGCACTAAATCCAGAAAAGAGTCCTTCCCTTGCTGACTGGTTTGATTCTGAGGTAGCTGCTAAAACAATCGGAGTGCTGGATAACGTGTGAGTTTTAAGTTGTTTGAGAAAGTCAAGTTCCTCTGTTGCTAGCTTTGCTACCGATTCCTGAAGGGCGCGAATTTTTAATCCTATTACTGTGCTAGGAGCATCATAGCTAGTATCCAATACTGCTGTTACTCTGTCTGTGGAAAGCGATCGCAATAATAGCAGTAGAGTTTCTTCTAATATATAGTTGACTATTTTATCATCTTGTGAATATTGAATCACATTAGCTGTCACCAGAGCATTTTGCATTGTATCTGGCGATGTTTCTAATTTGACACGGCTGCCATAACCGCTAAAGTGGAAGACGACCACATCATCAGGTTTAGCTTGCTTACCCAGGTGATCCAAAAAAGCCGCCTCAATGAATTGCCTGCTAGCTTGTTCCTCAGTTAAAGTTAAAATATCCGACCCTTGGAAACCAAAGCGGTGAATCAAAAGTTCTCTTTGTAGTTCCACATCCGTCAGACAACCACTGAGGGCTGAAATTTTGGGGTATTGGTTAATACCTATCAACAATGCCAACTTACGCGGACTGGGTTGTGCCAAAGCCTGATAATAGCGATTTCCTAAAGACAACCACTCAGCTTCAGCGATCCCCAATACCGCGAGTATTGAGCCAATTTTCTCTAAAAACGCGCGACGTTTCATAATTAGCTATCAGCCCTCAGCTACCAGTTAGCAGCTTACAGGGCTGAACTCTGTATTGTAAAGTTACAGTGGATAGTGTTTGCTTGTTAATCAAGTAATTGTTAATTCATAATTCATAATTTTTGGTAGTAGAGTAACCAAGTAGTCGGGTCTAATTACGAATTACGAATTACGAATTACGAATTATGCTAGTACTTCTATCCGCATTGCCCGCGCCAACTCAGCCGCTACCTCTGGACGAGAAAATTCTGGTGGAGGTAATTCACCGCGCCGCAGCATTTCCCGAACTTTTGTCCCTGATAGGTGAATGCGTTCTTCTGGCCTGCTGGGACTGGTTTTAGATGTTGCCATCTGCTTAGTGCGCGTGCAGTAAAAAGCGTGTTCAAATTTCATCGGCACAATGCCTAATTCACTTGGTTCAAATTCATCAAAGATATATTGAGCGTCGTAAGTGCCGTAATAGTCACCGACACCAGCATGATCCCGTCCGACGATAAAGTGAGTACAGCCGTAGTTTTTGCGGACTAAAGCATGGAATATAGCCTCACGAGGCCCAGCATAGCGCATTGCGGCTGGATTGATTGCCAGAGCTACCCGCTCTAAGGGGTAGTAATGTTCCAGCAAAATTTCATAGCAGCGCATCCGCACGTCAGCGGCGATATCATCTTCTTTTGTCGCCCCAACTAATGGGTGCAAAAATAAACCATCAACAATTTCTAAAGCGCACTTTTGAATGTATTCATGGGCGCGGTGAATGGGGTTGCGAGTTTGAAAGCCGACGATGGTTTTCCAACCCTTGTCTTTAAATAGTTGCCGTGAGGCAGCTGGATCGATTTGATAAGTGGGAAACTGGGGATGAGGTTCGCGTTGCAACAACCAAATATCACCCGCCAGATGTACAGTACCTTGGTTATAGAGTACCTGCACACCAGGATGTTTGACATCATCAGTGCGGTAGACTTTTATTGCTTCGCGGGTTTTGTCATAGTTATACTTTTGCGTGAGTTGCAAAACTCCGATAAATTCGCCTCTGGAGTTATCCAGACGGATTAAGCCGCCTTCTTGTAACGGGGAAGCTACTTCTTCGCTTACCGATAGTGTAATCGGGATTGACCACACAAGACCGTTAGCTAGTCGCATTTCTGTAACAGTGCGATCGTAGTCTTCTTGGTTCATAAAACCCGTCAGCGGACTAAAAGCACCGATCGCAATCATTTCTAGATCAGAAACGGCGCGAGCGTCAAGTTGTACTCGCGGCAAAAAGTCAGCTTTTGAGAGAAACTCTGCTCTTTGTTCTGGTGTGGCGATACGGTTAACCAACTGTCCACCGTGCGGGGCTATAGCATCTGGATTTTGACTCAACGTAATCCCCTCTTTGTATTAACTGTTATTGTTTCAGATTATGTACTAACTTATCAAATGCTGGTACGTAGAGAAAAAGAGTTTAGGGAATGGAGGAAAATTTTGCAACTAGCCTGTAAGCGAGCTGATTAGGTTACTCTAAAGCTAATCCAGCCTCAATCAGAATAGTTCCTTTATAAGGAAAATGCTTATGACTGCTGTACCCCCCGTTGTTAAACCTGTTAGCCAAATGCGGCTAGCGCCTGGTAGTACAGTGTCTATTCAAGATGTCAGCTGGGAAGAATTTGAGTCGATCTTGCAAGAACTGGGGGAAAAGCGATCGCTACGAGTTGCTTACAGCAAGTCTACGTTAGAAATTATGGTTCCTCTACCCGAACATGAAAAATCAAAGGACTTAATGAACGAGCTTGGCAAGTAGGAACTGTACAAGCTTTGAAAGAATTTGAAGAAACATTAGAGAGAAGTCGTTTTTAATAGAGAGTGCGTAGATGTAGCTTACCGCAGGTATAGATTTTGCTAATTGCTTCTTATATGGCAATAAATGGCATAAATTGCCATAGAATAATATTATCAAGGAAAAATTAGGGAAGTAGTGCCAGTGAAAAGTATAAATATATCTCTCCCTGACGCGATGCGGACTTATATAGAAGAGAAAGTGGCGACTGGTGGCTATAGTAGTGTCAGTGAATATTTCCGCGAGTTAGTGCGCCAAGACCAAAAGCGTCAAGCGGCTGAACGTTTGGAAGCGATGCTTTTAGAAGGTCTAAATTCTGGAAATGCAACCGAGATGACTCCTGATGATTGGGAAGATATTCGCCAAGCTGTGCGCGAAAGAATCGCCAAGCATAAAGAGTCAAACTAAGATTAATGAGCGACGTAAGCAAACGGCCGCAAGTCATCCGCGACTTGATAGAATTGGCGACTTATATTGCAGAAGATAACTTGGAAGCTTCAGATAGGTTTCTTGCAGCAGCAGAAACAACTTTCAAACAACTGGGTAAAATGCCAGGAATGGGAAAATCTTGTCAATTCTCTCATCCTAATTTAGCTAGTGTTCGACAGCAAGCAATAAAAGGATTTAAAAATTATCTTATTTTTTATCTTCCTTCGGATTCCGGTGTAGAGATTCTTAGAGTCATTTATGGTGGACGAGATATTGAAACAATCTTGGATGAAGATTTAGGAGAGAATGACTTGGAATAATAATTACGAGTATTTTACTATGTCAGTCTTAGGATAAGCGATCGCAGTTCCAGAACTATGGATTTACGATAGTGAAAAGCTAAGGATTTATCTACTCAGGGATGGACATTACATCGAATCAGATAACAGTCCTAACTTTCCAAATATCCCTCTAACTCAAATTATTGCCGCTACGGTTGAACGAGCTTGGCAAGTAGGAACTGTACAAGTTTTGAAAGAGTTTGAAGAGGCATTAGATAGAAGTAGTTTTTGAAACCTGAAAAGTATCAGTGATTAGCTCTGTTTCTGGCATTATTTTCCAATTTAAACATAAAAATACCCCTCCAAAACTCAGGGCAGCTTTTGCCTACCTGAAGTTCACAGGAGGGGCAGTTTTGGCTTCTATCAAGACTGGGCTAATAATTCAACTAAACTGTTCAATTATTCCGCCACCTAAGACTTTTTCCCCGTCGTACCACACCGCTGCTTGTCCGGGGGTGATGCTAAATTGGGGTTCATCAAACACCAAACGCACACGGGAGTTTTCCAACGGAATCACCGTCACTGGTGTAGCCGTTGAACGATAGCGAATTTGCACTTCGGCATGAATTGGGGTGGATGGTTCAGCAATGGAAACCCAATTTACCCGATTTACAGTGCATTCTGGCTGAGTTACCTTAGTGCGATCGCCTACTACTACTTTATTATTTTCCGCATCTAATTCAATTACATACAACGGTTCAGCAGCAGCCACCCCCAAGCCTTTGCGCTGGCCAATGGTGTAGTGATGGACACCATCATGCTGTCCCAAAACTTTGCCTGTGACATCGACAATATCGCCTGTTTTGGGAGCTAAATATTTATCCAAAAATGCCCGCATGGAACCGTTACTTTCCACTAAGCATAAGTCTTGACTTTCTGGCTTGTCAGCAGTTTTCAGTCCGTATTCAGTTGCAATCCGGCGCGTGTCAGTTTTTTCTAGTTCGCCCAAAGGAAATATCGTTGCTGCAAGTAAATCTTGAGACAAATCATAGAGAAAGTATGACTGGTCTTTGTTGCGGTCAACAGCCCTTAATAATTGATAACGTCCAGTTGCTTCGTCATAGCTAATGCGGGCATAATGACCGGTGGCGATGCGATCGCATCCCAATTCTTCACGAGCATACTGCACCATTGGGCCAAACTTCACCGTTTTATTGCATTGGGAGCAAGGCAAAGGTGTAATCCCCGCACTGTAACCAGTCACCAAGTAATCGACAATATGCGTTTGAAAGACATCCCGAATATCTACAACCTGATGGGGAACGCCCAGTTGTTCACAGAGTTCAGCCGCGTCGATCATGCCTTCAGAGCAACATTGACCTTTGCCTTTCATTAGCCAAAGAGTCAAACCAATCACTTCATAGCCCTGATGGTGCAGGATAGCTGCGGCGGTGGAACTGTCAACGCCACCAGAAAGACCAACGACGACTTTTTTCATACAAAGCACGACACGATAGCTGCGTGGTTGTCCAATTGTAGCATACACTCTTCAAAGCCTTGCTACTAAAGCACTTCAGTTTTCAAGTCTCTGAATTAGTATCGGCGTAGCCCATCCTAGACATCGCTATTCACTCCTTCATCTAAGATTAATTACAGATGTATTTTTTACCACGCAGATGAGGTAACTTTACGTTAACGCTATATAGTTGCTACAACGGTGAACTAATTAGTTCCTGATGGAAATTACCTAAAAAATACTGTGACTACTTTCTAACTATTATGTCGAGAGGAATATCAAGTAAATTTATCCCATTTCAGATGTGGCGCCGAAGTTCTGAGGGTTGGAAGCCTACGAGCAGACTTCTTTTTTTGCTAGTAGGAGGATGGTTAGTACTGATTCCCGACTTTACCCCAGCGCAAGCACAAATTTCCAACAGCAACGTGCTACTGGCTCAAGAAACTGGTGAGATTTTACCGCCACCGCCAATTCCTTTTGGTCAACAGCCATCACCGCAGTTACAACCAAGTCAAGCAGAGGACTTCAATCAACCGGAAGTGAACTTTCAGCCCACCCAACCAGTACAAGACACTCAATTTGAGCAGAATTTTCAGCCTTCCCAACCACTACAGAACAATCAATTCGAGCAGAACTTTCAGCCTTCCCAACCATTACCGAACAATCAATTTGAGCAGAACTTTCAGCCCTCTCAACGTTCACAGTTTAGTCAATATAACCAGAACTTTGAGCGCTATTTAGTTTATGTTGATGGTAGTGATTTCCAAACACTACAAGCCATACGTCAGATTGAACCCAGTGCTTACATTCGCCAGTTCCAAGGTCGGACTGTAATTCAGTCAGGAGTTTTTAACAGAGTAGCCAACGCCCAACAACGGGTGAATGAGCTACAGTCACGAGGCATATATAACGCCCGAATTATCAGCTTTGGTAACGGACAGGAAATAAATGCAGACAATAGCAATTATAACTATAACTATAGAGACGATCGCAATAATATAAATGCTAATAGGCGAGTCTCTAGATATTATGTCGCCATTCCCACCACTTCTGAACAGTTACCTGCGATCGCAGCACAAGTTAGGCAGAATCTAGGCGGATTGACCCAAGATTTAGGACGATCTGGCGGAGTCCTCGAAAGAACGCAACCACGGGGTCCACACGTAGCAGTCGGGCCTTTCCCCAATCGATTCCAAGCTGAGGAATGGAACAAGTATATGCGAAAGCTCGGATACGGTAATGCCAGGGTTTACTACGGAAAGTGAATTAGTGGGGAGTTAGGAGTGAGATAGGGAGTACACCAACGGCAAGGTGCCTAATGTAAGTATCATAGAATTTTAGGCAAATCAGTTGTAAATCATGCTACAGCTATAAGCCAAAATTTTATAGGGACTCACACAAGTACAGTCAAAATGGATATAAAGAATGGCTTCGTTGGCGCTGTTGGCAACACCCCTTTAATTCGCTTAAACAGTTTTAGCGAAGAAACAGGGTGTGAAATCCTTGCAAAAGCAGAATTTCTCAATCCTGGGGGTTCTGTCAAAGACCGCGCCGCACTTTACATCATCGAAGATGCAGAAAAGAAAGGTCTACTCAAACCTGGTGGTACCGTTGTAGAAGGAACTGCTGGTAATACTGGCATTGGACTAGCACATATTTGCAACGCCAAAGGCTACAAATGCCTAATTATTATTCCCGATACCCAGTCACAAGAAAAGATAGACGCGCTGACAGCACTAGGAGCAGAAGTTCGTCCCGTCCCCGCCGTACCCTACAAAGACCCGAACAACTACGTCAAGCTATCTGGCAGAGTCGCAGCTGAGTTGGAAAATGCCATTTGGGCAAATCAGTTTGATAATTTAGCCAACCGCCTCGCCCACTACGAAACCACAGGGCCGGAAATTTGGACGCAGACAGATGGTAAAATAGATGTATGGACAACTGCAACAGGTACTGGTGGTACTTATGCTGGTGTAGCATTGTACTTAAAAGAACAAAATCCAGCAATTAAATGTGTTGTTGCCGATCCGCTGGGTAGTGGACTTTATAGCTATGTCAAAACTGGCGAAATCAACATAGAAGGAAATTCAATCACTGAAGGCATCGGTAACGGTCGTGTCACAGCCAATATGGAAGGCGCACCTGCTGATGATGCCATCCAAATCGATGATCAAGAAGCTTTGCGAGTAGTTTACCAACTGCTGAGGAAAGATGGTTTGTTAATGGGCGGCTCAACGGGTATTAATGTTGGGGCAGCTGTTGCCTTAGCAAAGCAATTAGGACCAGGACATACCATCGTCACCATCCTGTGTGATAGTGGTTCCCGGTATCAATCGCGGATATTCAACTCTGAATGGCTAGCCTCAAAAGGACTTGCAATAGATTAGTCATTAGTCATTAGTCATTGGTCATTAGCTTCCAACTTCTGACTTTTGGCAAATGACAAATGACAAATGACAAAGAACAAATGACCAACATCATTCAACCACCAGACTTCTCAAAAATAGATCGGGACTCTGTTCCTAAATGTGTGCGAGTCTGTCAAAATCGTACTTGTAAAAAGCAAGGTGCAACTAAGGTTTTAGCAGCTTTTACAGCTTTGCCAATCCCTGGTGTAACTGTAACGGCTAGCAGCTGTTTGGGACAATGTGGTAATGGGCCAATGGTGCTGATATTACCCGATATGGTCTGGTATAGCGGTGTGCAACCGGATGAAGTATCTCTACTGATAGAAAATCATTTGCTAGGTGGTCAAAGAGTTAAACAGATGCTCTATTATCGGTTTCATCCCCAGAAATCAAGCTAATTAAAAATATCAAGGTCTGCAATCTTGTTGACTGAAGTGAGGCATCCAATGAATATCCAGCAGCTGCGTCAATCCTTAAAACAAAAGTGGCTTATTTACTACAAGCAAAATACTTCCTGGCTGGTCAAAATGCGAATTTGGGCCACTTACGATGGTCTGCGCCGTCCTTTGTCCGGTTTTATTTTGGCAACACTGTCTGTTTTAGAACCCCAGTTTGATGAAATACTTGCTTTTATGTTGGAGCTGAATAACGATCCAGATAAAATAGTCGCCGCTTTAGGTCTTAACTTTAATCCTGATCAAGAGTTACGTTTAATAAAATCAGAGCATTCTATGGCTACAAGCCAAGTTGAAAGCGAGTTGGCAGATGAGAAGCATTCTGACGATAAACATCTGTCATCGGTTGTAAGTGCCAGCAAGATTGCCTCTCATTCTCTTGCCAATACTCTAGATTCCAACTTGTCACGCGCCGATGAACTTATGCCATCGATTACAGCTAGTACTGAAGTAGTTCGCACACGCAAACCGGAGTTGGTAGTAGCTGCAACTAAAATTGCTCCAGACACTCCGGTAAAAACGCCATCCTCTGGTTTGCCAAGAGAATATCAACCAGTACGCTGGCACTCTGGCCAGTTACCTTCACGAGGATCGGCGACAATGACCAGTGAGGTTAACAGCAAAGCCAAAACTATGCCATCTGTGGCATTAGCTACTGAGGTTAAAAGCAACGCACCACCTGTCCGAATCTCTGTGGGCGCATCATTGGCAATTACCACTGAGATTAATAGTAATGGTAAACCAGGGCGATCGCTAGCAATTACTACTGAAGTTAAAAGCAACGGCAAAGAACCGAATATTCAACCACAAGAAGTTAAAAGCAAAGTGAATTTACCAACCACAAATGCCCGTAGTATAGCTTCTTGGGTAGATGAATTTTGTTACGGTGCTAGGGAGAAAGAAAAAGATATTTTTATTTGAACTACTTACGGGTACTCGTGCGAAACAAACGGAATTTCTACTATTTCACCCTCAGTTTCTCCCACTTTGACTTTTAAACCTACACCACCAGCTTTGGTGCGAATGTAACCTAGTCCAAAGTAACCATCAGCAGTTTGGATGTAACTGGTAAGTTTGCCGACCTTTTCATCTCCAACTGCGATCGCACTTCCAACTTCCACAGGGGCGCTGAGGCGAACACCAAGCAGGTGTTGTTTTACACCTTTATATGTATTTAACCGCGCAATAGTTTCTTGCCCAATATAGCAACCTTTAGTAAAAGAAATTGTTTGCCACAAACCAACTTCCAGAGGATTGTAATCATCTGTGAGTTCTGCATCTGGGGCGGGGCGGCCTTGTAAGATTCGCAAAGCATCCCAAGCGCGATCGCTCATTTCTACCGCTCCTGCTTCTAACAGTTTGTTCCACACTGTTTCTTTGTCAGTATAAGGGAAAGTTAAGGTGTATCCGGGCGCAGCTAACCCGCTACCTACAGCAATCCGCACTCCCTCAGCTGGAGCGATTGTGTATACTTGGTGACTACCGTAAGGTTGTCCAATAAGTTCGCCAATACCCAACTTTTCTAAAACAGCGTCGCTTCCTGGGCCAATGAGGCTGAAGGTATTGGTGTATTGTGTAATATCAGATAATTCCACCTTATCTGCGTAGAAAATATATTTATCCAGCCATTCCATCAAAAACTGGCGACGGTTAGGTGAAACCAGCAAGATGACCGCATCTTCTCTAACGTAGGCGGTTACTAAATCAATTGTTCTGGCTGTGGAAGTGACAAAAACCGTATCACAACCTTGTCCTGGCTTGAGTATTTGGAAATTATTAGTACTTTGGTTATGTAAGAAATTCAGGCGATCGTCGCCGGCTACTTTGATACGTCCCCAGGCGGTGCGATCGCAGATTGCAACCCCAACTCTGGCGGCTTCAATAGCTGCTGCGTCTTTATCGTCAAGTGTAGATGTTGGCATAGCGATGAGAAGTTGCCCTGTTTCAATGTTGTCGCACTGGAAATCTTAACAAATAAGCGTTTGTGGCTTCAATCTACCTCCGGTTTTCTTCTAACGTCTAATCAAAATCTTATCAATATCGCGATTTTGTGAAGAATATTAAAGCTGTGGTTAGCAAAATCATTATTTTGTTGATGAAAATCGTTATTTTGTAAAAAACATTTAAGCTGTGGTTAGTAAAATCATTCTTTTGTTAATGAAAATCGTTATTTTGTGGAAAATATTAAAGCTGTCGCGACTTACTTAACTTTAGCAAGGCTTGAAGTGATATATCTCGATTATCTGCAACTTTTTCGAGCGATCGCAATGTATCTGTTGGTATCTTTATTGATACTGTTTCTGTCGCACGGGGTCTTAAGTGTATTTCTAGTTTTTCAAGATTCTTCATATAGCTTTCTTTGAATGCGAGTACCTGGATGATTTGTTGATTGGGATGGAGTGCGATCGCCTTTAGTATGGCAGTGCAATCACTGAGGCAAGTATTTTCATTAGTAATTTAAGCTGTACGTGCTTTAGCTAAACTTTCCCTCACATAATTAATTATGTCCTCTGAACAGTTTCAAGCAGCACACGACAGCATATACAACACTGGCACACGTCTCTTACAGTACCTTCAGGAAATTCGCCAAGGCCGTCTCAGCGAAGGAGACGATACAAAAAGTTTGCAGAATGTTGAGGATGAGATCAACAAAGCCCTACACGCATTGAAAGAGCAGAAGTATCAAGTGGCTGTAATTGCAGCGATGAAAGCTGGTAAAAGTACCTTTTTGAATGCCGTGATTGGTGCTGATGTTCTGGCAAGTGAGACAGCAGCATGTACAATATGCCGTACAGATGTCCGACATATTCCATCTGGGCAAATTCCCAGACTTCTGGAATATCGAGATGGAAAAAGACGACCTCTTGTTATTACTGAGGGTGAAGCTGGAGAGATTCAACAAAAATTTCTGATGCGTACCCGCGAGATTCGAGAGAAAGGCAATCCTGATAAGACTATACGCTTTGAGATAGAACATTCTATCGAAGCTATTAGCAGACTTTCTTCTTTAGCTGGTTTCACTTTGGTTGATACTCCTGGCCCAAATGAATGGGAGTCTGGCAATTTCAACACGGCACTGAAACAAACTGCTCTAGAGGCGCTACGAACTTGCAATGCAATTCTATTTGTTTTAAATTACGCCTCTTACAAAGATAATGCTATTTCAGATTTGTTTAAGGACATTATAGAAAATCGTAAGGAAATTTTATCTGAGAATACAGGTAAAATTTACTTCATTCTTAACAAAGTAGATCAGAAAACAGAAAAAGACAGAGAAATTGCTGATGTTATAGAAGACTTGAAACGAGAGTTAACTAGCTTTGGTTTCCAAAATCCAATTATTTATCCTGCGAGTTCTAGACAAGGAGTTTTGGCAAAATTAATTCAACAAGGTAAGGCCACAGACAGTCAAATAAAAGACTTCAAAAAGTTTTTCAGTGCCAGGTATGCCATAGAAGACGAAGAAGGTAATCAAATTATACCTGCACCACATAAAATTGCGCCGCAAGCGTTAAAAGATAGTGGCTTACTTACTATTCAAGAAACCATGATTCAAACTATTACTCAAAATGCAGGTTGGAATCTTTTGAGTGATGTTTTGCTAAAAATTGATAAAATGGCTCAAGCATCTGAAGATTCTTTGAACTTACAGATTAATGGTTGGGAACTTGAAATCAATTCACTTAAAACTAAGGTAGAAGAATATCATATTAGAGCAGAATCAGCTAAAAAAAAGGTTAAAAATGTAAATGAATCAGTCAAAGCACAAGAAAAAATATTAACCACTCAATTTAGTGAAGCAATGATCTCATTTGCTAGTGGTGCTAAGAATAAGATACAAGAGGAAATGGATCGAATTGCCAAGTCTAGTTCTACTGAATACCTGAAAACTAATACTCAAGATATCACTGAACTGCATCCACAGCCAGAGATTCCTAGCCATAATATGAATATGGGTCTGACCGTACCTAATTCTATTCCTATTTTTGGTGGTTTTGCGTTCTCTTTTGGAGTGCAGCGTCCTTTAGTAGAAGTATTAAGTAAAGTTAATCCAGCACGATTTAATAGCCACCGTTCTACTCAGTTGAAAATTGATGATCCATACAAAATTAGAGTAGATACTGAAAAAGAGGCTCAAGAGATTGGCCGTACTATCAATGAGTTTTGTAGTCCACTTATTCAAAATTGGTGGATAGATACACAAGATCAGCTTGTCAGAAACGGAACTTTAATTAGAGAACAGTTAGTTAGGGAAATTCAAGCAGATATTCAAGAAATATCTAATGAACTGTCTAAATATATCGGAGAGTCGTTACAGGTTAAGCTAAATATTAATCCTATTCAGTTTCCCCGTTTTGAATTTCAAGGAATAGATGCACAAGTTAAACATCAGGTAGAAGTATTTACAAGGGCTAAAACGGAAACCAAATACCGAGCAGAAACTAAAACAGAAAAATCAGGTAGTTTATGTAAAAGTGATAAAATATCCACAGAGCAAGTTCCATATCAAACTACTATTCAAGTTGAAGATAAATACTCCTTTTACGAAGTTGATTTGCATGAAACAAGCAAACTAATCAAGCAGAAAATAGACACTCAGGTATCAAGAAGTCAAGTAGTTCTACAACAAATCATTCACAAGCAAGTCTCAGATGACTTTAAGAGTGCAGAACAGCAAATCAACAACTACATCAAAAGGTTTCAAGATGAATTTGACCGCTTGTTGAAAGAACGGGAGACGAGAGAAGCCGAAGCTGAACAAATTCGTGAAACTCTTAATGTTCACAAAGAAAATCTGAATGAATATCTCCGTGAATTAACCGCTATTAGAGTATCTTTGGATAGTTGGAAGCCATTGCAAAGAATCAGATAGGCAATTAATTAGACGACTCCCCAACCCAGACAGCCTGAAAAAGCTCATTAACCTACGCAGTTGGGTTTCGTTTGTATAGCCCTAGAATTCTATTCTGAGGGCTATTTGTTACGCTTCTGGCAATTTAGCAAACGCCTGCTCAACCAACTCCTTTGACTTAGCATCCAAACGCAGCCAATCCACTTCACCGAATTCATCGATTAAACTAGTATCAATATCAGCAACTTCCTTCTGTGGTGTGTATTCAAGAAAACACACTTCATAACACAGTTCCCACAAATCGATACTCGCTTCTTGCTGTTGACGCTGCAAACGTAGATGATATCCTGGATGGGGCATCGGCAGACGAGCGAGAGTTCCTCTGATTTCATCTGCTTCTTGGGGCGTTGCAGTTTCCATTGCTCGCAACAGTTCAGTCACCAATGCTTTGATTTCATCAGTGGTGCTAGGCGGCCAAATCAGGACATCATGGTAAGTTCCTGTCCAGGAAGATTCATCAAGCTGCTTGCGGATGTTGTCGATAACGCGAATGAAAGCAGGCTGCATGAGGATTTCAGCCTGCTGCCATGCAACTGGATTTGTTATTTTAGGTGGCATTGGTAATAAACAGGGGCACTAAAAGAAAAATAAACAGTCTGCGTTTATTAAAAAGCTGCGTTTTTAATCTAAATCTTTTCTCAAGATAGCGGATTTCATTGAAGAAAATTTGGAGATATTTATTACCAGCTGGAAAATTAGGTAATAACTCTGGGGAGTGAACATGATAGGCAAGCTACTAGACCATCGTTACCAAGTAATTCGAGTCCTCGCGATGGGAGGATTTGGTCAAACTTACATTGCCCAAGATACTAGGCGACCCGGCAATCCCATTTGCGTTGTTAAACACCTCAAACCCGGAACTGACCCCAGAGTTTTTGATACTGCTAAACGTCTGTTCAACAGCGAAGCCGAAACATTGGAAAAACTGGGCAATCATGACCAAATACCCAGGTTGCTAGCGTATTTTGACGAAAACCAAGAATTTTATCTAGTACAAGAATATATTGAAGGACATACCCTAGCTGAAGAACTGATACCTGGTAAGCGCTGGAGTGAAAGCCAGGTAGTTCAACTGTTGCAGGAAGTTCTAGAGATTCTCGAATTTGTCCATCGCCAAGGCGTGATTCACCGCGATATCAAACCGGATAATATCATCCGCCGCGCCTCAGATAATAAGTTAGTTTTAGTAGACTTTGGGGCAGTGAAGCAACTGCGTACACAACTAGTGACAGTGGGCGGACAAGCCTCTGCTACAGTGGTTATCGGCACTCCTGGCTATATGCCCACAGAACAAGGGCAAGGTAAACCTCGTCCCAACAGCGATATCTATTCCCTTGGCATCATCGCCATTCAAGCATTAACAGGATTACAGCCAACAGAATTGCAAGAAGACCCGGAAACGGGGGAAATTATCTGGCGGCATTCAGTAACTGTAAATTATCGACTGGCAGAAGTGTTGTCCAAGATGGTGCGTTATCACTTCAAAGACCGCTACCAAAACGCTACGGAAGCACTGCAAGCGTGTAAAGACGTGATTAATCCTGTACCTGCACTTTTCATACCTCAAGAAGCCGCCAAAAATCCCAGTTACCAAGTAGCCAAATCCCAGCCTCAAGTATCTCGGTTGCAAACTATTGCAGTAGCACCAGCAAATCCTGTCCCTGCTAAACCTGCGCGTAAAGACTCTAGTAAATCCGACCCCTGGCCGATATTAATTGGCATATTACTGGCAGGTGGTGCGGCTGCCTTGGTAGCGAATGTATATCCAAATGTGAAAAATTTAGCTTTAAATCTTACAGGTAAGGATACCGTCTTAGCAAATAAATGCTCGGCCGTTGTTGTCGGAAATTCTAATATCCGTTCTGAACCTAGTTCGATAAATTCTAATAATATTGTGCAAACTGTTGCTAATAACACCAATTTCGAGGTGACTGGCAAGCGGACAAAACGAGGTTGGATAGAAGTTAAGCTTAAATCTGGTGGTTCGGCTTGGGCACACTCGGATGTGATAACTAATAATCAGGAATCGGGTTCTTGCCTGCGTCAAAAGGGCATTGCAACTAGGATTGTAGATGATAGTAGCTTAATTGCGACTCGAACAATTCCCAAGGCAAAACCAAAATCTAAGGATGTAGTAAGTCCATTATCAGAAAAGCCAAAGGGGTCAACTGACGATGCTGGGAAATCAGAACGATCGCAGCCTAATGATAACAGTGCCAATACTATAGAACAAGCAAAAAAGAAGTATGATTCAGGGGATATAATTGGTGCGATCGCACTTTTAAGATCGGTTCCGGAAAATGCTGCTTCTGGTATCCAAGAAACAGGCAAAATGATTGACCAGTGGCAGGAAGATTGGGCGAAGGCGGAGGCATTATCTAATGAGATCAACAAAGCAATAGATGATGGTAAATGGGATAAAGTTTTAGATTATAGAAACCATCCAGAAAAATTGCCTAATACTCAATATTGGCGAAATAGAATAGAACCATTATTTAAACAAGCAGCCGAAAATCTAGCGAAACAGACACTAACTAAGCTAAAAAATCAAGGTAATCAGAAAAATACCCAACAGAAACTTCCTGATACTAACCAACCTGCAACCACAGAGAGTCCTAATAGCACAGAAACTCCTAAAACTGACTTTTAACAGTTATCAGTAAACACAGTTTATATTGTTCCCAGCCAGAAACTGGGAGGGAGCATCTCACCTTTGCAAATATACCAGGCGATTTCGATTCGCCAGGGTAGGCGTGTTTTTACACTCATTGAGATGCTCCCAACTGGGAACAGCTAAATTAACGTGAGTTCGACAGACCTCTCCCTCCCAGCCTCCCTCTCCTAAAAAACGTTCGCGAAGCGTCTCCGTAAGGATAGGGAAGAGTAACGAAAAAATAGGGTTTTTGCTCCCCTCTCCTACAAGGCTACGGTGTACACACATCCTGGCAATTAAACCCAAACCTTGGATTTACCCCCCTTAATCCCCCCTTGGTAAGGGGGGAAATCCGGTTCTCCCCCTTACCAAGGGGGAGTTAGAGGGGGTGAGAAGGACTTGTGTGTACACCGTAGCCTACAAGGAGAGGGGCTGGGGGAGAGGTCAAAATAGCACTCGTCGAACTCACGTTAAGTTAGGACTGCTGCCTCCCGAATTCGCAGCAGCCCAATAAAAATCGTTTCCACGTATAATCTGGAAACGGTATTTATCTATGATTTTATTTTTCCTATCCGTGCATTTCGTCGTATTCTTGAGCTTCAACTCGTCTTGCTTCCATCCGCGAAGCAGGCAGAAACTCAGCACGACGGACTGGAACCAAGGGCGGCGTATTTCCTTGGTAAGGGTGAATAACTTGTACAGTACGGGCTGGACGCTGCCGTGGTGAGAACAAAGCCAATACCCCAGCAACAACAACACCACCACCAATAGTAAGAGTTGCGCCTCCCACAGCCCAAAGCACGGGTGAAGACCACCAATTATTTTGCGGCTGGAATGTTGCTGCTGATTTTGGTTGGTTATTTTGCTGGGCTAATTGCCACTGCTGCTGAGTATTGAAATTTTGAACTTGGCCCTGGAGTTGTTGATTTTGCAACTTTAGCTGTTCATTGTCGTTTTTTAAACGCTCCAGTTGCATCTGCGTGTTCAGCTTCTCCATCTCTAGGCGCTGGTCATTATTAGTACCAGTCGGTGGCTGAACCTGACCAGGATACATTGGTTGCCCATAAGGACCGTAAGGATACATTTGTGGCTGCATTCCTTGGGGCGCTACTACACCTGGCATTTGTGGAGCAACAGCAAAGTTAGGTTGTAGAGGGGTATTTGTTCCTTTGAGCAATACGAGAGCCGCCAGCCCAGCTACGGCAACCCCGCCGATAAACGCCATACTCTCACTCATCGCCTTTGCTCCTTGATTGCGACGTAACTATAATCATTTGTGACTGACTCACTCTCACACTCATAAATTATGCCTACTTAATTTCACATAATACTCAAACTATAAGCGACTCTATCAGCTAGTTTTTTTACACGATCATATCTGATGTTAATATTCAAGACCATAATGGTCAAATTGTCTACCAAGTAAGGATAGAAAAACTACACTGTTATACTTTTTTAATCTACTTTCTCCGTCTAATCAAGAGAAGTATTTATGCTGGTGTTGGTCATCTTGATGGCTGCCTTGAGACTTTGGCAAAACTGGGCGATCGCCGAAAGTCCCTGGTCTGGTGTACCTTCTGCTAACCGTTTCACAAAAGCGCTACCTACGATCGCTGCATCTGCGCCCCATTCCTTTACCTGACAAGCTTGTGTAGCTTCGGAGATACCAAAACCTACCCCAATGGGTTTATCAGTAACACTACGAATCTGTTGGAGTAAATCGGACACGCGGTTTTCCAGTTGCGATCGCACTCCTGTAACCCCAGTCACGCTGACTAAATAAATAAATCCAAGGGATGAACGAGCGATCGCTTCGATCCGTTTAGCAGAACTGGTGGGAGCGATCAACAAGATGACGTCAATTCCCTTCTCACTAGCTGCTTGGAGCAAGCCTGCTGCTTCCTCTAAGGGCAAATCAGGTACTACCAATCCTGCAACCCCAGCGGCTGCAATTTGCTGAAGAAATTTTTCAATTCCCCGATGCAAAATTGAGTTGTAATAGATAAACAGAACAATGGGCGATCGCAATTTGGGAGTAATCCCTTGCAGCATTTCTAGCACCTGCTCCAATTTTGTTCCCCTTTGCAGGGCGCGGGTAGCAGCAGCTTGAATGACTGGCCCATCAGCTAGAGGATCGGAATAGGGTATGCCCAGTTCAATAATGTCGGCTCCACTACGATCTAGAACCTGCAAGGCTTTTGCAGTTGTTTCTAAATCTGGATCGCCAGCAGTGATAAACGGAATCAGAGCGCACTCACCATTGTGCCCAAGGGTTTTAAAGCAATCAGAAATCGCAGTCATTTAGTCAAGTGTCAAGTGTCAATAGTCATTGGTCATTGGTCATTGGTCATTGGTCATTAGTAAAGGACAAATGACTAATGACAAAGGACAAATAACAACTGACCAATGATAACTTTACACCTGAGATTGCTTTTCTTGTTCTATTTCGGCTTGAATTCGTGCTAGTTCTTCGGGAGTAAGCTCGTCTAGCCGCTTTTGCAGAAAGTCTTGCTCATACTGTTCCCGCTGTTGGTGGTAGGTCATTTTTTGTCCCACCGCACGGAAAAAATAGGTGGCTAACCAGCCAACTAAGGCACTGACTAGCAAGACTTGGCTCCATATCCCAGCTTTTTGATTATCCAAGCCGATTAGCTGCAATCCTAAGTATGCCAAGCCGCCGGCAATAAAAACACCCAAGCCAATTCCAATCGCGTCAATCCGTCGCATGAGAGTTATGACCTACCAATCTCGTTAAACTTGAACTTGTCGCCGTTGGGGTCGGAAATTTACAAACGGCGATAGAACCAACAGACCCGGAAAGAAGAAAAACACCAAAAAGTACATAAAGACACGCTCAATAGAGCTAGCTACATACCAACGCTGCTTCAGGTATAGCAAAACAGCAATGGGGATTACCAAAAGGTAAGCTCCAGCCAAAATCAGATATAGCAGGGCGACAATCATAACTTTCAAGTCTTAAGCATCTGTTTTCCATCATAGGCTGAAGAGACAGACTCAGAGAAGTATAGTCATAATGCTTTCAACATAACTGCGTCAGAATTCCTCGAAACCGCTAACGGGGAGGTGCAGCTTTGGCAGGCTGGAGTACTTTTACGGTGGGCGATTCAACGGATATCATGACAAAAGCTAATATCATGCTATTATGTGAATCCACTAGCAAACAAAGCTCTAGTCAGACAAAATCGAAAACTCATCCAGATGATTACGAGAGAACTAAGAAAACTTCCAAATCTCTGAAGCGATCGCACAATCTGGAAAAAATATTTTCAATCTAGTTGGACAAAAGACACAATTGATGGTGGAATAGATAAGGAGGTATTTGCTACCTCTAAAAAATAACTAGTTATACTAGTTGCCAAACACCTTTGGGGGTGTGGCGGAATGGTAGACGCTACGGACTTAAATAATTGAGCCTTGAAGGAGAAATCCCTCAAGTGGAAGCTCTCAAACTCAGGGAAACCTAAATCTGGTGACAGACATGGCAATCCTGAGCCAAGCCGAAGAAAGTCCTGAGTCATGAGTGCTGAGTGCTGAGTAAATTTAAAACTCTTAACTCCTAACTCCTAACTCATAACTGTTCGGAAGGTGCAGAGACCCGACGGGAGCTACCCTAACGTTAAGTCGAGGGTAAAGGGAGAGTCCAATTCTCAAAATCTGAGCTGGCTATTGTCGTCAGATAGCAGTGAAAACTGCGGGAGAATGAAAATCCGTTGACCGTAAAAGGTCGTGTGGGTTCAAGTCCCTCCACCCCCACTAAAAATTTAAAATACCGAAAGGCTTGGTATGTGACTTTTGTACAGTGACTAACTATTTGTCACAATAACAAATAATTAGTCACTGTACAGGATTCGATAATTTTTGCGATGAGCCGTTGCCAGCGCGCACCGTTCCCCCTGACGTTCGCTGCATCAAACGCTTCGAGTACCGCTCACACTTCGTTCATCAAATGACCTCACTCACAGCAACTTCTCTGGCGTAATCGGCAACTCCCTGATGCGCTTGCCTGTGGCATGGAAGACGGCGTTGGCGATCGCTGCCGGGATGCCGACCATGCCGAGTTCGCCCATGCCTTTAACACCGAGCGGATTGACGATTTTATCGTCCTCCTCAACGAATATCGTTTCGATCTCGAGAATATCGGCATTAACCGGCACATGATAGTGCTGCAAATTCGGGTTCATGATCCGCCCGTAACGATGGTCGATTTCAGTCGCCTCTTGCAGCGCCAT
The DNA here is from genome assembly GCF_034530835.1 of Nostoc sp. DedQUE12b. Classification (NCBI taxonomy): domain Bacteria; kingdom Bacillati; phylum Cyanobacteriota; class Cyanophyceae; order Nostocales; family Nostocaceae; genus Nostoc; species Nostoc sp. DedQUE12b. Next base: position 28,601 of record NZ_JAVRCI010000025.1, read on the forward strand.
ACCAATGCCCCACACAACGCCGCCAATTTCCTGACTGTGCGAAGTTTTCGGATTCATGATCTTGCCGCAGGCGGTCACTTCAATTGCGCGCGTGACGTGGACAGTCCCCACATCCGGGTCAACTTTGACTTCCACAAATTGCGCGCCATGTGCGCCGGTCGCGTATTTTTCTCTTTCCGGCGAAGGTTTGGCTTGGTGGACATCAACTAGTTCGGTCAGATTGTTCCGTCGCATTAACTCGGAAATATCTACCGATTGCGACGAATTGTTTTTGATTTGCAGCTTTCCATTGAGCATCTCGACATCTGCGATTTTTGCCATCTTGAAAGGCGAAGCCGCATCTTTGTTAGCCAACTCTAGCAGCTTCCGTCTGATGTTTTGTGCCGATTCGTAAATCGCTGTGCCGACGCTCGCTGTGGTAAATGAACCGCCCTGCACCGGCGCTTCCGGAAATTTGGTGTCCCCGAGTTCAAACTTGACCTTTTCGGCGGGCAAACCGAGGTATTCGGCGGCAATCAACGTCATCACCGTGTAAGTTCCTGGCCCGATGTCTGAGGTGGCACTCGCTACGTGCGCGGTGCCGTCGGACTTCAAAGTGATTTTCGCCGATGCCGGTCGCTGCCACGCGCCCCAAACTCCGGTCGCCATTCCCCATCCGACCAGAAAGCGTCCGTCCCGCATCGAACGCGGCTCGAATTTGCGATTTTTCCAGCCGAACTTTTGTGCGCCAAGCCGGTAACATTCCCGCAGAGCCTTGCTTGAGTATAGTTTCCCGCTATCTGGATCGACTTCAGTGTAATTTATCAGCCGTAATTCGAGTGGGTCTATTTTGAGCGCGTAGGCCAGCTCATCCATCGCGCATTCGAGCGCGAACATTCCTGAAACAGCACCCGGAGCGCGCATCGAAGCAGGAGTTGGCAAGTCGGTTCTCACGATTCTTTGCGGCGTATCTGCATTTGGACAAGCATAAAGCGTGCGCGGAAATTCCGTAGTATTTTCTACCCAATCTTGGAAAGTTGAGGAATTATTCCTTGAGTCGTGAATGATTGCCGTGAGCTTTCCATTGCTTTCGGCTCCAAGCGAAATTTTCTGCCAGGTATGCGGGCGATAGCCATGTCCCGTATACATCTGCTGCCTGGTATAAACCACTTTCACGGGACGCTTGATGACGCGCGCCGCCATCGCCGTCAGCGCCGGGTAATAATTCGGTCTTAGAGACGAGCCGAACGCTCCGCCGACGAACGGCGAAATCACCTGCACGTTTTCAACGGGCATGTTAAAGCTTGTCGCTAAATGCTGGCGAACGACATAAACACCCTGCGTTTTATCGAAGATCGTCAGCTTATCGTTTTCCCAGAAAGCGATCGCAGCGTGCGGCTCCATCGGGTTGTGATGTTCGATGGGAATCGTGTATTCGGCTTCAATTTTAACGGGCGCAGATTGAAAAGCCTGCGCGGGATTTCCACGCGGTTTTAAGGCACCCCGTGGATTGACAGCACGCTGCGGCTCAATAGCAACAGCCTTACCCAGCGAACTCTCCAAATTGGTCATCGGTTTTTCTTCGTTGTAAGTCGCCTTTACGAGACGCGCGGCATAACGCGCCTGCTCGAATGTTTCAGCCAGCACGAGCGCTATCGGCTGCATATTAAAGAAAATTTGATTCGATTGCAGCGCGCGAAAAGATTTATCAGGCACATCCGTGTTAGTCTCCGGCTTTAGTTCTGGAGCAGCCGACGGCGCAGGTTTCGGGTAATTTTCGTGGGTGAGGATGTGAATTACGCCGGGCGCACGGCTCGCCTCCTTCGTATCAATTGATTTGATCGTGCCTTTGCCGATACTGCTCGTCACGATAAAACCGTAAGCAAGATTGGGAACCTTGAATTCCGCAGCGTATTTAGCCTTGCCCGTAACTTTTGCGATGCCGTCCACGCGGCTCATTTCTTTTCCGATGTATCTTGCCATTTCTTTTATCCTCCCTAATTACGCCGCACCACCCGTCATCGCTCGTTGCAAAGCCAGAGCAATGGCGCGTTTGCCCAGTTCGACTTTATAACCGTTATGTTCGAGCGGTTTCGCATCTTTGAGAGCCGCTTCAGCAGCAGCCCGAAAAGTTTCTTCCGTCGCAGGTTTTCCGATCAGAGCCTTTTCCGCTTCGGCTGAACGCCAGGGCTTATGCGCGACGCTTCCCAAAACAACGCGTGCCTGGTTGATGTTGTTGCCTCTTGTTTCTAAAGCAGTAGCCACGGCAAGCAGTGCGAAAGCATAGGAAGCGCGATCGCGAACTTTTAGATAATAAGACTTGTTGGCAAAGTTATTCTTCGGCATTTCGATGCCAACGATCAATTCCCCGTGCCCAAGATTGTTATCTTTTTCCGGCGTGTTGCCCGGCAAGCGATGGAAATCTTGGATCGAGATTGTGCGTTCTTGCCCGTTCGTACCGCGAATCCTCACTACTGCATCAAGCGCATAAAGCGCATTCGCCATATCGCCTGGGTAAGTCGCTACGCATTTATCGCTGTAGCCAAAAATGGCATGAATGCGATTAAGCCCCTGAAGCGCTCCACATCCGCTGCCGGGTTCGCGTTTGTTGCACGGCATAGCGATGTCGTAAAAATACTGGCAACGGGTGCGTTGCATCAAATTTCCCCCGTTGGTCGCCATATTACGAAGCTGCGCGGAGGCACCGGCTAAAATCGCCATTGACAGCAGCGGGTAATTTTGTCGGACGAGTGCATGGTTAGCCGTATCAGTATTTTTGGCTAACGCACCGATAGAAATTCCGTTCGAGGTCGATCTAATCTGCGCCAGATTCAAACGTGAGATGTCAACAAGTTCGCTGGGACGTTCAACGTATTCTTTCATCAAATCAATTAGATTTGTCCCGCCTGCCAGAAACTTTGCCGTTTGATTAGCAGAAACAGTGCGAACGGCACTTGTCGCGTCAGTTGCGCTTGAATATTTAAACGATTTCATCGGCTTTGCCCTCCTGATTTAAGGCCACGGCAATTTCTTCATCACTCGCGAAATGCCAGGCCTGGGCTGTTTCGCGCCCGGAATGAACTTCTCTGATTGCCGCAACGATTCCCGGATACGCGCCGCAACGGCAAATGTTGCCACTCATGCGTTCTCTGATTTCTTCATCAGAGAGTCTTAAATTCTGGGCGCTCGTTCGCAAATTGTTAGTGACGTGACTCGCGTCACCGTTTTTCGCTTCTTGCAGAAGCGCCACCGCCGAACAGATCTGCCCTGGCGTGCAGTAGCCACACTGGAAGCCATCATGTTTGATGAACGCCGCCTGCATCGGATGAAGATTATCGCCGTCAGCTAGCCCTTCGATGGTCGTCACCTCTTTCCCCTCGCAGCTCGCGGTAAGTGTCAGACACGAAAGTACGCGGCGACCGTCAACGATCACCGTACAAGCGCCGCACTGTCCTTGATCGCACCCTTTTTTAGTGCCGGTCAATCCAAGTCTTTCGCGCAGGACATCGAGCAGCGCCGTGCGCGAATCCACTTCCAGGCGTTGAGTCGAGCCGTTGATTTTCAAAAGAACCTTAACAGCGTTTTCAACGCCAGCAGTCGGGGCGAACATGGCGTCGGGCGAAGCGGCAAGTGTGGCAAAGACCTCCTCTTTAGCCAGCAGGTGGAAGGCGAAGGTGCCGAGTGCAGCAGCCATACTTTGCCCCAAGAATTTGCGGCGAGCAGCACCGACAATACCGAGTTCGTCGAGCAGTGTTTCTTCGTCCCTACTCAAATCTTTCTGTTCTTGATTATCATCCATGATTCTCCTTGCAACATTCAAAGAACAAGCCCTGGACAAGTATTTGTTTTTCGCGCCGACTATTTTAAGGGTCTGCATCCATCGAAGGTGCACAAGCGAAGGCGCTTGGGCATCATTTGTTCTCGAAGACTTCCTTTGCCACAGAAATCGCGGTTACTGCGTTCGGCCAGCCCGCGTAAAACGCCAGGTGGGTAATGGTCTCGATCAACTCCTCCTGCGTTACACCGTTTTGGCGCGCTAGGGCGAAGTGAGAGCGAAGCTGGTCGGGACGGTTCAAGGCAATTAGCGCACTGACAGTTGCCAGGCTGCGATCGCGCTTTGATAGCTCAGGACGTGCCCAAACATCAGTACCTTTTGCATTGTTTCCCTCCAAGTTGTGCTTTTTCTTTCAGTGAGCAGTCAGTAACTCTGTTATGGTTCGGGGTTGATCTCCGTCATCTGATCGCAGATTTGGATCTGGTTTAAGGGGCGGTTATGCCAGACCCAGAGACTACAATTGAACTTAATGCAGCCCAGGCCAATCGCTGAGACTTCCAGATTGCTGTTTCCAAGTTTGCGCTTTTGCATTGGTACTCCTTCGAGATTCCGCTCGGTTATTCAGATTTCAGGGATGCCATATCAATCACGAAGCGGTACTTCACATCAGACTTGAGCAGGCGATCGTAGGCTTCGTTGATCTTCTGCATGGGAATCACTTCAACATCCGCAGTGATGTTGTGCTGACCGCAAAAGTCGAGCATCTCCTGGGTTTCGGCAATGCCACCGATGCTAGAGCCAGAGAGACTGCGACGAGCCACGATCAGGCTAAATGCTGCAACATCCAGGGGCTTTTCAGGTGCGCCAACCAGCGTGATGTTGCCATCGAGGCAAAGCAGGTTGAGGTAGGCATTGATGTCGTGTTTGGCGGAAACGGTGTCAAGGATGAAATCGAAGCTGCCCGCGTGCTTCTGCATTTCGTCGGCATTGCGGGAGACGACCACTTCATCAGCACCGAGGCGAAGCGCGTCTTCTGTCTTGTCAGGCGAGGTGGTGAAAACAACGACGTGAGCACCAAATGCATGGGCAAATTTCACAGCCATGTGACCCAGCCCACCAAGACCAACCACACCAACCTTTTTGCCCTCGGTAACTCTCCAGTGGCGCAAGGGTGAATAGGTTGTAATCCCAGCGCAAACAAGTGGTGCAACTCCAGCCAGGTCGAGATTGTCTGGGACGCGCAGAACGAAACGTTCATCGGCGACAATGCTATTGGAGTAGCCGCCATAAGTGACTCCTCCCAGGTGCTTGTCTGGGGAGTTGTAGGTGAGGATCACATTTTGGCAAAACTGCTCAAGTCCAGCCTTGCAATAGGGACAGGTCAAATCCGAATCAACCATACAGCCGATCGCCGCCAGATCGCCGGGTTTGTACTTCGTAACTGCCGAGCCAACCTCCGTGACACGACCCACGATCTCATGACCGGGAACGATCGGGTAGACCGTGCCGCCCCACTCGTTCCGCACTGAATGGAGGTCGGAGTGACAGATGCCGCAGAAGAGGATTTCGATCTGTACATCGTGTTCAGTTAGATCGCGCCGCGCGATCGTGTCGGAAGCGAGCGGTGCAGTCGCACTGACTGCGGAGTAAGCTTTGGTGTTGTACATAAATTGATGCTCTAATCTGGAAGATAAGCTGGTTTTTTTCTACTCGGTCTTGAATCTGTCCGATTACTTATTATTCGTTGCTGGCCTTTTCCATTCAGTCCACGGGCTTGCCGTCGAGTACTTCCTGAGTGGCGATATGAGTCATCGCCGTTGGTGGTGAAGGTAGCGATGGCGACAATGTTTTGTTGTCGTGCGTTTAGAGTTTGAGCGGATTGGCGACGAACATCACTGCACCGTTTGACCGCCATCGATGACCAGGGCGTGCCCGACGACGAAGGCAGCCGCGTCCGAACACAGCCAGACGACAGCATTGGCGATCTCTTCGGGCTTACCCATCCGTCCGATCGGCTCCTCCGAGATTACCTGTTCGCGTCCTTATTTCATACTTCATGCACAGAAAAACGCCGCGCAGGTTGATGTCTACGATCCGATCCCACTCTTTTGCTTCGATTTGGGCTGTTGCTGCATTCTTCTGCTCTACACCAGCGTTATTAAAAGCAAAGTCCAACCGTCCGAAGGTTTCGATGGTTTTGGAAAGAGCTGCCTTCACGTCCTCGGCTTGCGTTACGTTATACTTGACGGCGATCGCCCGCCCACCAAGTTCCTCGATCTTGCGGGCCGTTTCCTGATTGCCCTGTTCTGAAACGTCAGTGACCACCACATTAGCGCCTTCGCGTGCAAACGCCAGCGCTGTAGCTCGACCGATGCCGTTTGCTGCTCCCGTCACAAACGCAACCTTTCCTCTGTAGTTTCCATTCTCGTTCGTCGTCACTATTTTTCTCCTTCGATTCTTCGCCTAACAAGGTCTTAAAACCACCGGATGTGGTGATTAGCTGGAGTATTGCTCGTCGCTGACCTTTTCCATCCAGTCCACGGTCTTGCCGTCGAGCTGTTCCTGAATGGCTATGTGCGTCATAGCTGTGGTTGCCGTGGCACCATGCCAATGCTTCTCACCTGGCGAGAACCAGATTACGTCCCCCGGTCGAATTTGTTCGATCAAGCCGCCCCAACGTTGTACGAAACCGCAACCAGCCGTCACGATCAGCAGGGTTTGTCCTAACGGGTGGGTGTGCCATGCTGTCCGAGCACCAGGCTCGAACGTGACACTGGCACCAAGTGTACGTGCTGGATCGTGCGCCTCTAATAGGGGGTCAATGCGGACAGTGCCGATAAAATACTCAGCCGATCCTTTGGCGGAAGGCTGTGAGCCACTTGTTTTGATGTCCATTTCCTTAATTCCTTCACTTGATGCCATTTCGGTGGCTGTCCCAATCGTAGAGATTGAGCATTTATCACTTCTCTATCAATAGGGATGGATTTTTTAAAGCCTTGATGGCATTTTGGTTGCTAGCAGGCGAGTCTCTTGCCCAATCAAAACTGAGTTTTTTCTTGAATAAAAATCCAGACGCTTGCAAGAAGCCGGAATCGTTTTTCATTGCTTTAGCTTTATCTTAGGCATTTTGAAGGACAAGTAATAAAACGATCGTCTAAGATTGTTGTACAATCCTGCAAACTTAGAAATGAACGCTGCCAAAACGAGTGAAAAGTCTGATATCGATTTAATGAACGACTCGCAGGCAAAACGCGAGGCAGGCAGAGCGCAAGCCAACAGAGACGAACTGAGTGAAAGGATTGCCCAGGCTATTCGTCATGATGAGACGATTGAGCTGCTCAAAGGATTGCACTTCAACCGCTCCTCTTCACCTTCGGAATGCGTTCATAGTGTCTCTATCCCTGCCTTTTGTGCGATCGCTCAAGGCAGCAAAGAAGTTCTTCTGGGCAGCGATCGCTATCAGTACGACCCAATGCGTTATCTACTGGCGACGGCTGAACTACCTGTTGTCAGCCAAATTCTAGAAGCGTCTAAGGAGCAACCGTACCTTAGCCTTCGCTTTGATCTCGACCCTACCCTTGTCGGTTCAGTAATGGTCGAGGCAGGGTATGCCTCATCACGCAACAGTGCTGATGTGAAAGCGATTGACGTAAGTCCGTTAGATGCAAATCTCTTGGACGCTGTAGTCCGACTCGTCAGGCTTCTAGATTCTCCGGCTGAGGCTCATGTTCTCGCACCACTGATTAAGCGGGAAATCATTTACCGACTCCTGATAGGAGAGCAAGGTAATCGGCTCCGCCAGATTGCCGTTCTAGGTGGCTACACCCATCATATCGCTCTTGCCGTCGCGCGGCTTCGTAAAGACTTTAAGGAGCCACTGCGGATTGAAAGCATCGCACGAGAGATGGGAATGAGTGTTTCGGGTTTTCACCATCACTTCAAGTCTGTCACTGCAATGAGTCCCTTGCAGTTCCAGAAGCAACTGCGGCTTCAGGAGGCTCGCCGTCTGATGCTGGGGGAAAGCCTTGACGCTAGCAGTGCTGCCTACCGAGTGGGGTACGACGATGCCTCGCACTTCAATCGGGAGTACAAACGGCTCTTTGGTGCACCACCGATGCGCGATGTGGAGCGGCTGCGAGAAACTGCTAGGGAGACTGCTAGTTCAATATGATCTCCTCAAGATGTCCTCATCTTGCCAGAAATCGTTTCCAACAAACTAGAAGACGTTCCCTAGCGCGTGTAGCAGCAACATATCGCTCGCAGCGTTCAACTAGTTCTGATTATTTATTGCATCAGATTCATTGCTACAGCCCATTGCGATCGCTCGAAATTCTAATCCCTTAATTCCCTTCATTGTCCCCATGCGAACTCCTGACTCTTCTGGAACTGGATCTTCTTCTCTGGGCTTGAGTTCAAAAGTTTGAATACCCTCTGCTTCTAGTGCTGTGCGAATTGCTGGTTTATAAGGTGTTACACAGATTTCGTGGGAAGCAAACCCATCTTGAATCAATTCTTTTACCTAGCTAGCAATATGCTTTGCCTCTTCTTTTTCATCCGCACACTGCACAAGCTCTGGTTTTGGGACTCTATGGGCGGGTTATATCTAATTAGAGATTAACTCGCCCATATATTTTGTATTTATGGTCTTTTCTGGTTACAAGTAAGTAATTTTACTTAACTATTTGATGAAGTATTGAACAAATTCTCTTTAATACTTTATTTATAGTCCTAGTTAATCAAATTTGTGTAAAAAGATGGCTGAATCTCTGAAGAATAGATTGATGCTCTTGTTCACCAAGGTTAAGCTGGTAATAATATGAACAGGAAGCCTTTTTGTCCTGATAACTGAAATGACCACTAATCGTTTATCAATTAGTCAGGAAAATCCCTATTGTGTTACGTCTAACTCTAGCCAACTAGATGTGCAATCTGCCCAAGATGAGGTTTATAGCTTCTTTGTGGAAATTGTCAATCAATTGCCACCAGAGGATGTTTTACGAGAATTTAAAGGTTTATTTATAGACGGTCTTGATTCCGAATATGCTGATTATATACCTGGAATATATAGTGTTTTTTTAGATGAGCATGAACAGGAATTCTATAATACACTTAAGCGATGCTGCTACATCATAGTTAATAATTGGAAAACTAACCGAAAAGACAAATATATCCAAGAATTAGTTAATTTATTTGTTAATAAAAATCTAAAAATTAAGGACAATAACTCTCCAGTAGTAAAAACTTGTAAAATCTGGTTAGAGAATTTTGTCAACAGCAAAGACTACAAGGATCTGAAACTATTTGCTACTAAATATGAAGAATCATCTAAAGGTCATTGGGCTAATCGCTACACTTCCTATTTATTGATCGATCAATCTGTTAATAATAAGAACCCTAAAGAGCAACAAGAGGCTGCTAGAAAGCTTTCTAAACAGATAAAAGACAAATTTAAGTTTGAACTAGCAATGTATATTGCTCGTTCGCAATCTACTGTCTCAAGCACCACACGCTATAAAAATCCTAGTATTTTAGGAGACCAAGCTCTGCGCTTAATAAAAGCAATTGTCTTAAAAAGAGGCGTATTTAGTCATGATAATATTGCCCATATATTTATCAAGCAAACTGAAAATCAAACTCTGAAGGAATTTAAAATTAACCTAGAAAAATATCTGTTTTTTTCTGTAGAAAATCAAGAATCAGTCGAAATTTGGCGGCAGCAGTTTACACATAGTTTATCATTATGGAAAACGGATTATAATCAAGAAATTATCACTAAAGAATTTTTTTTGAGAACCTGTAATCGAGTGATTGATTACTTTACAACAGAAAATTCTAAAGAGCCTTCGCAATTATTTATTTTATTAACTAACCAAGGTAATGCTCTAACCTTGGTAATTATATTATTAAAGATTATTTTGATTTGTAAAAATTCCCGGAGACATTTAGAAACTCGGATTGCTCATTTGATTCGTTTTTACGAAAACTATTCCGAAGAGGAATGCAAAGGGGTAATACATTTTATCGAAATTTTTAATATTACGTTCGCCATCTATGCAGAAAATGTAGAATATAACTTGATTAGGATGCAAGAAGAACAAACCAGTAATCAGCAGTTAAATCTGGATGGTTATCGTGTGTTTTCACAGATGAAGGTAGATAGACAAAAATGAGTTTTACCTGATTCATGATTTTGCAAGGCGTTCATCTAACCAAGCGAGGGCAGCACCCGCAGTTTCAGCTAGAATACTAATGAGACGATATAGAGCGATCGCACTAAATACTAGAGCAGATGGAAAGTGGTGTCGTAAAAGTTCATACGCAGTCGCTTCAAAGACACCTAACCCACCAGGCGCACCCGGTATCACAAACCCTAACAACCAAGCGCAACTGAAAGCCCCTAACAACAAAGGAATTTGATTCGCATTCAACGAACCCAAGGCGAACATAGTTAGTATAAACCCAGTGGCGCGTAGTCCCATAAAGCCCACTTCTCCTAACAAAGGCCGCAGGGGATAGCTTTTAACATTGAAGGGAACAGCTGGTTGAGTCGAAGCAGCAGATTTTTTTGCTTTTAATTTGTACAAAAAGCGAATAACAGGGTTCAGAAACCAGGGATGAATCGCACCAAGGACTACAGCTAAACTTAGAAATTGTAGTATTTGTATAACAAGGGTAGTATTAGCTGCTGCGAACTGGCTACTGCATAGGACAATGATGATTAAAGCAGCCGCTAACATGAGTAGAGGTTCTAGCAAAACGCTTAAGGTGGCTGCACCTGTAGGAATATTGGCATTTTTGGCAGCGACAATTCGCCCGTAGTGATGCCAGATATTACCTGGTAAATACTTAGCGATGTTAGTTTTTAAGTAAGCTTGGATGAATTGAGGAGATGATACAGGTTGATTTAACTCTTGCAAAATCCAAGTCCAGATCCAGCCTGCCCAAGTATGAGCTAGTAAAGTTACCCCTGTAGCGATCGCCATAATTGCCCATCCTACATCATCAATGCGGATAGCTGTCACCTCAATCCAATTATCCTTCAGAGCTTTTCCTAAAAAGAACAGCGTTCCCCCCAAAATTATCCAGCGTAGAAATTGCTTCATGAATTTAGTTATTTAACGTTGAAAGCAACAAGGGCTGAATACCTCAAATCTTATGGTGTATCAGGTATATATCCAAACCTTTTGAAGTATCAAACAGCTTGATGTAGTTCTTTTTACGAAAGCATATTACTTTATTTTATATCTCTCTAGAGTTAGATAAAAATATTATTTTTATACTTATTAAAATGTAGCCTGCGCTAGAGGTAAAGAGCATTTTATTATTCATATCCTGAAATAGAGGTTATCGAAACTGAGCGAACCAAAACAAGCACAATAACTTGCTGACCATTGCAAAGATTCAGCAAACTCTTAATTTATTAATATTTTGGTAAGGAGGACTACGTGAACACTGTGAGACTATTCTTGAAAAAAATAAGATTGCGTCAGATATTAACTATCTTTTTAGCTGGACTATTGTTGATAGTTAGCACTGCTTGTAGTGGGGCAAATGCTCAAGGTGCAAATCCACAAAATCCTGCTGTACAAGCTGGTGGAGCAAACAACCCTTATAAGAATGGTGGAGACAAGTATAGCAACTACAGAATGTCTACCGATCCGAAAATAGCGAACCCAAAAGCCAATCAGGGACGCGACCAAGCTAGCTTACAACCAAGTTCGCAATTGTTGATTGCTACAAATAGAGAATCTGAGATACTTTATCCTGGGGGCGAGACACCTGCAGGTCGAATCCAGAAAGAAGCAGAACTGCCATTGATTACAGATAAGGACTTCCGTCAGCCTGAACCGGGTGGTTTGATTCAGAATGAATCAAATGTAGGAGATCGGGTTAAAGATCGGCTTGATACTGTAAAAGGCGCTATTGAAGAAGCTTCCGGCTTTTTGAAAGATAAAGCAGATGAAGCAGGTGCTAGACCGGAATCACAAAAAAATCCCGCACTAGGCAGATAGAACCCTTATCTTGCCTCAATGTCTGAGATTTGAAAGAGATTGCAAATGCCATCTTGGTTGAAGTTTAACTTAGTCACAAAAAAGCAAGGACTTAGAAGTATGAAAAAAGCAATGACTTGGCTGAAAAATATTCGTCCCTTAAAAGTTGTAACAGTTTTTTTGGCAGGGATATTCTTATTTCTGATACAAGCTTGTGGAGCCCCAGGAATAGCAACACAGCCACCACAGCCTGACGATCAACCAGCTTATACTAAACGATACGATCCCACAAAAGATTATCCTCTCTCTTCTCCTGCTGGTGGAATTAATAACTTTAGTGATGTAGAACCCAGAGGGAGTTTAGACGAGAAAGCAGCGAACGACAGAGCTGATGCGCTAGCGAAAAATGCTCAAAAAAATATTGATCGCAAGGGAATTGACAGCCCAGAGCAGTATGGCGAAAATTACAAACAAGGTACACCTTTTGGTGAAAGAGTGAAAAACTTGGGTGAAGATATCGGCAGTTCAGCTGAAGAAGTTCGCAAAGGTGTTGTTAAGGGAACTCAGCGAGGAATTGAAAATATTAAGGGTAATACCCAGAATGCTGCCGAAGATGTGACAACAAATGTTCAGCGTACAGCTGATGATGCAGGCAATGCAGTAAAGAAGGCAGTTGATTGAAATTAGTCATTTAATTCTTGTAAAAATTTGAAAGCGCCCACAGACTTATAGTCTGGTGCTACTAAAACAAAGCCTGTCTATGCAGGCTTTGTTTTAGTTTGAGATGGGGTTTAATTCCCTTAAACTTTATCACTTACCTTGCAGACTATTGAGCGGCAGGGTGTGACAATTACAATTAAAGGCCCCCGGCAAATGGGCAAAAGTTCGCTGTTAATCCGCACAATTCATACTGCTGTGAATGCTCTTAAGCGGGTTGCTTTGCTGGATTTCCAATTGTTTGATAAGCCGCCTTAACTAATGCTGACCTTTTCTTTCACCAGTTCTGTACTTGGTTAACTGATGAACTGGAAATGGCTGACAAAGTTGATGAGTATTGGAATATGCCTTTGGGCAATAGTCAGCGTTGCACCCGCTATGTCGGCCGCTATTTGCTGAAGGAGTTTGGCAATCCCATTGTCTTAGCAATGGATGAAGTGGAAAGGGTCTTTGATACTGATTTTCGCTCTGATTTCTTTGGAATGCTGCGAAGCTGGCACAATAGCCGTGCCACTAATCCCATCTGGAAGCAACTGGATTTAGCGCTGGTTACTTCCACCGAACCCTACCAGCTAATTGATAATCACAACCAATCCCCCTTTAATGTTGGGCTAGTAATTGATTTAGAAGATTTTACAGCAGCACAGGTTGCTGATTTAAACCGCCGTCATGGTTCACCTTTTAACGCTAGCGAAGAAAAGCAGTTAATGGCGTTGCTAGGTGGACATCCTTATTTAGTACGCCTTGCACTCTATTTAGTTGCTAGCGATCGCCTCTATCCTACCGAATTATTTGCCAGTGCGATCGCAGATAAGGGCCCCTTTGGCAATCATTTGCGTAACCACCTCTTTCAGTTGCATAACAAACAGGAGTTGGTTCAGGGTATGTTCCAAGTGATTCACCAGAACACCTGTGAAGATGAGCGCATCTTTTTCCGTTTGCGGGGTGCAGGTTTAGTGCGTCGTGAAGGGCGTGTAGTGTTTCCCTGTTGTCAACTTTACACCGATTATTTCCGGGAGCATCTGCGTGGCTAATCCAAGCATTTACACTGTAGGCGGGACAGTACAGGCTGGCGGTGGCATTTACATTCCCCACTTGCAGTTTGTGCGGGATATGCTGACTAAACGCTCACCAGACTCGGAGGTTTTGACTATTTACCGCCAGATTCGCTGGGGTAAGCGGGCGATTGGTGAAGTTGTGGAATCGCAACGGGCAACTGTTACAAACTCTCAAAGGTCATAGTAGTTCGGTTTTGGGCGTGGCATTTAGCCCCAACGGTCAAACCATTGCCTCTGCCACTGATGACAGGACGATGAAGCTGTGGAATCTGAATTTGGATGACTTAATGGTTAAAGGTTGTGCCTGGGTACGCGATTATTTGCAAAATAATCCCAATGTGAGTGAGAGCGATAAGCATCTATGTGATGATGATGATATTGGCACACGCAGGTGATACGATTTTAGATTTTAGATTTTGGATTGGGAATTGCCTTGGTGCGTCTGGCTTGGTGTGAATCCATCTGTCGCAATCATTTTTCAAATAGGTATAGCTAATCCCTCTTTTGTTACTACGGGGAGAGTATAATCAGGAGGCAAGCTGGAAAAAGTAAGTAACAGGAATGGTTACACCGCGTAGACAGGCAGTAAACACAGTTGCTTTCATAGATAACTATTGCCAACACTATTATTCAGTATTTGAGGATGTGAGGCATTTTGAAGCTTTCAAATTTTTACATTTGGGAATACTTTCAGTTTAATCAACAATCAAGCACAACATCTACTTCAGAATTTTCGTCACACACTGAATCTAATCTTCTTCACTATAGCCAACATCCTTATTGGGAGTCTGGCACTACATGGAAGAGTGCCTTAAATAACCTGAGATTGATTATTCAACCCTATATTTTTTACTGCTTGATTCAACCTTGGCTCACAGTATTTAATATTCCTAGCCTGAAACGTTGCTTTTTGAAATTAATTAACTTCAGGAATAATTTTCGGGCGAGTCCAGTCAGTTTCCCTATAGCTGGTTGAATTTCTTGCTAATTTTTCTTTTCCTAAAGTAACAAAAGAGGGATAAGTATTAACTGCCGACTATTGACCATAGAGCATTGACTATAGACGATTAACTATACATGGCAAATTACAGATGACTAATGACTAATCAAAAACGCGTTTGCATTATCTTAGGTACTCGCCCGGAAGCGATTAAACTCGCTCCAGTAATTCAGGTTTTCCAGAAGTCTTCAAAATTTCAGTTGCAAGTAATTCTAACTGGACAACATCGGGAGATGGTTGAGCAAGTTATGCAACTGTTTAATATCAAAGCTGATTATAACTTGGAAATTATGCAGGTTCAGCAATCTCTAAATGATATTACTTGCCGTAGTTTACAAGGGTTAGAAGCATTATTTAAGGCGGAAAAGCCAGATTTTGTAATCGTGCAGGGAGACACTACCACTGCTTTCGCCGCAGCTTTGGCAGCTTTTTATCAAAAAATCCCTGTTGGTCATGTAGAAGCAGGGTTAAGAACTGATGATATCTTCAATCCTTACCCAGAAGAAGCTAATCGGCGGTTGATTTCTCAAATTACTCAGTTGCACTTTGCGCCGACTCCTTGGGCTGTGGAAAACTTGCATCGTTCTGGTGTTTTGGGTGAAATTCACATGACGGGTAACACCGTAATTGATGCATTGTTAAATGTCGCTGCAACCCAAGTAGTTTGCGATGTCCCAGGCTTAGACTGGGATTCATATCGGGTTTTGTTAGCAACAGTGCATCGTCGGGAGAATTGGGGAGAACCTCTGTTAGCGATCGCTCAGGGCTTTTTACAAATTTTAGACAAGTTTCCTGATACAGCTTTGCTCTTACCATTGCACCGCAATCCGACAGTGCGAGTCCCGTTGCAGGAACTTTTAGGGAATCATCCCCGAATTTTCTTGACAGATCCTCTAGATTATGGGGAATTGGTAGCAGCAATTGGGCGATCGCATCTTTTGCTCACTGACTCTGGTGGCTTGCAAGAAGAAGCCCCCAGCTTGGGAAAACCAGTACTAGTTTTGAGAGATACTACCGAAAGACCAGAGGCTGTTGTAGCTGGTACAGCCAAACTTGTCGGCACTACAACTGAGAACATTTTTGCAGCTGCTGCTGAGTTACTCAGTGACTCAGATGCTTATGAAGCGATGGCAAACGCAATCAATCCCTTTGGGGATGGTCATGCAGCAGAACGCATTTTGCAGATTGTCCAAAATTACATTCATGGGTAAAAAAGTTCGTAGTAAGGACTTTAGTCCTTATTTATCAAGCACTAAAGTCCTTACTACAAACCCTCAAAACTAGTTTGACAATATTTACCAAATCACAAGATTTTTTAAGGGTGGCTTCTTGTTAAATACCCAGAGCTGCTCGAGTTTCGGGGCCGACAACACCATCTACAAGTAGACCTTTACTTTGCTGAAAGCTTCGGACTCGGCTAACAGTTTCTTGACCGTAAATTCCATCAACTCTAAGATTACCTAAAGCTGTTTGCAGGTCTCTGACGAGCTGGCCTTTTGAACCAGGGGTAAGAATCACTGTACCGCCAACACCACCGGGTCTAGTTACAGGACGATTGTTAGGTCTATCACCAATCCATCGCGCAAAAACGTATCTACCTGTAGAAAGTCTGGCAAAACCGTTTTCATATCGTTCAATGGCTGGAAGTGTTGCGCCATTTGGTACACAGTCCACATACGAGTAGTTGCTGCTTGGGCCGGTACGGACACGTAAACAACTGCCGTTAGTCTTTACATAGGCAGCCGAACTCATTTGAATTTGGGTTAGAGCAGCAAATAATACACCAACACCAGCTAAAGCTAACCAAGCAGAAGATTTAAGCAGTTTTTTCCAATTGAATTGAGGTTGAGGAAGATGATACTTAGTGTTTCCAGATGCCTCTTCTTGAGCAATAAACATCTGAGAATAAGCAAGATATTCCATAATGCACTCCTTGATATGAAAAAATGAGTACTCGCAGAGAATTACTCGGTCGTTCTCTGTATTTATTCTTAGTATATTTTATATCACTGTACTTTCAAAGTTTTTTCTTAATAGCTAAATTAAGAAAAAATAAAATTAGTCAAAATATTCCTGATAAAAATGCGATGTCAACAACGAGCTAACCCGTCGTTGACATCGCATTTTTAAAATAAATAAAATTTAGTTAAAGTTTTCTTGCTTAATGGCTTATCTCTTATTGCATCTAAATATGTCAAACGTATTGTTCGGTTCTAGTTAAAGTAGCAACCATAGAAGTTAACTCGTCTAAGTCTATCGGCTTACATTGGTATATATCATAACCTGCTAATAATGCACGTTTACGATCGCCCTCCAAAATAGATGCAGTCAGAGCGATCGCTGGAATTTTTCTACCTCGATTTGCTTCCAAATTTTTGACTTTTAAGAGCAGTGAGTAGCCATCTTCATCAGGCAAGCAAATGTCACTAATTAGGATGTCTGGTTTAAAAGATGACATTATTTTTAGAGCCTCGTTTGCTGAAGCAGCTGCAATCACCTCTGCTCCCTCTAATTCAAACAGAAAAGTAAGTAATATTCTCGTATCAGCGTCATCATCAACAAGGAGCAATCGCAGACCTTGAAAAGACATCGATGGATTAGGCATTATTCTCACCGCTCCGTAGCTTAAAGATTTGAAGTAGTAATTACATCAAAAGGCAGGCGTTTGTTAACGCTATATGATGCATACTTTACAAAATCTTAAAGGAAGTGATTAGCAAGCGTCTGTCCGGTTTCAGACATAGTAACTTAATATTGTTCATTGGCGATGTCTACGACGGGTTACGCCTACGTGCCTTGGCTAATTCCCCAGCAACCGAGCATATTCTTTTTGGATGACTCGATAACACTCACAGGAAGTTGCTTCTAAATCCTCTCGGTTCAGGATGTTAATTTGACCACGTTGATAGCGAATCATTCCGGCTCGGCTGAGGCTGCTAGCCGCTACTGTCACACCGGAGCGCCGTACACCCAGCATCTGGGCAATAAATTCCTGGGTCAATGGAAATTCTTCTGATTCCAAACGGTCAGATACTGTCAGAAGCCAACGAGCCAGCCGTTCTTCTAGTGAATGAAGACGGTTACAAGCACATGATTGTGTAAGTTCGGTATATATAGCTCGTATATAGCGCAGCAGCAGGTTTCGAATAGCTCCACCCCGATTGAACTCGGTTCTCAGAATATCTGCATCCATTTGCATTCCAGCGCCCGCAACTTGGACAAACGCTTTTGTGGTTGTTGTCTTGCCTCCTAAAATTACTGGGATACCCACCATGCCTTCATTACTCACTATCCCAACTTCCACCGTCGATCCATCTTTCATACTAGTCACTATAGAAATCACTGCGTGTTGGGGAAAATAGACGTGTGTGATAGGTTCTCCTGGTTCGTAAATGACTTGCCGAGTGGGAAGCGGAACTAACTTCAGGTGCGGAATAAGGCGCTCATAATCACTAGTTGGCAAAGCCGCGAGTAACTTATTTACTTGCGGCTTAAGAGGGTTGTCGCTCACTGAATATTAAATGAGAAATTTGATCATAATACTTTAAATCAAATTAGTTTTGCGAGTCTGTTCGGTTTCGCACACATAACTCAAAAAAATTTTCTGGCTCGGTTACTGGGCTTTTTGCCCAGTAACCGAGCAATTTCCTTTTGGATGACTTGATAACACTCACAAGAAGTTGCTTCCAAATCCTCTCGGTTCAGGATGCTAATATGACCACGTTGGTAGCTGATCATTCCGGCTCGGCTGAGGGTGCTAGCCGCTACTGTCACGCCGGAACGACGTACACCTAGCATCTGAGAGATAAATTCTTGCGTGAGTGGAAAATCTTCTGATTCCAAACGGTCAGAAACTGTCAGTAGCCAGCGAGCCAGCCGTTCTTCCAGTGTATGGAGACGGTTACAGGCTGCTCCTTGCGCCAGTTCAGAGTATACAGCTTGTACGTAGCGCAGCAGCACGCTTTGAATAGCTCCGCCCCGATTGAACTCGGCTTTAAGTACATCTGCATTGATTTGCATAGCAGTGCCCGAAATTTGCACAAAGCCTGTTGTGGTTGTGGTGTTGTCTCCTAAAATTACCGGGATACCCACCATACCTTCATTGCTTACTATCCCAACTTCCGCCGTTGAGCCATCTTCCATAGTGGTGACAATAGAAACCACTGCCTTATCAGGAAAATAGACCTGTGCTATCGGCTCGGCTGCTTGGTAAAGGATTTGACCAACTGGGAGCGGAACTAGCTTTAAATGGGGGACAAGACGTTCATAATCACTGGCTGGCAAACTTGCCAGCAGCTTATTTAATGGTTGCTGAAAAAGGCTTTTATCTAATAACATTAAAAGTCACTCTCCTTAAAGTAGGTGACTTTAGAAAAGCCAACTAAGGGCACAAGGAAAGGATTTAAGGTTCTGCTCCTAATGTCGAAAGGTGTATTCGCTAAAGAAACACGGGGACAATATCAACAATATTAAATAAACACACTTGCTAGAGTCTGTACGGTTTCGTACATAGCAGATCCAAAAAAATTATTTTGTCCGTTTATTGGGCTTATTGCCCAATAAACGGACATATTCATCTTCTATAATCTGATAACATTCGCAGGAGGTTTTTTCTAAAGCCTCTCGATTCAGGATGTTAATCTGACCACGGTGGTAAGTGATGATTCCGGCTGCGCTCAGGATGTTAGCTGCTTCGGTGACACCGCTACGACGTACACCCAGCATCTGTGAGATAAATTCTTGGGTGAGTGGAAATTCTTCTGATTCCAGACGATCAGAAACTGTTAGCAGCCAGCGAGCCAGCCGCTTCTCTAAGCTATGAAGACGGTTGCAGGCAGATCCTTGTGCTATTTGAGTATACATACTTTGCACGTAGCGCAGCAGCAAGCTTTGAAGGGCTGTACCCCGATTGAACTCGCTTCTGAGTATATTTGCATCCATCTGCATAGCACTGTCTGGAACCTGCACAGATGCTGTTGTGGTTGTGATGTTATCTCCTAAAACTACTGGGATACCCACCATGCCTTCATTGCTGACTAAACCGGCTTCTACAGTCGAGCCATCTTCCATAGTGGTAATTATAGAAACCACTGCTTTATTAGGAAAATAGACCTGTGTGATTAGTTCGCCTGGTTCGTAAAGGAGTTTCCGAAGTGGAAGCTTAACTAGCTTTAGATGGGGAACAAGACGCTCATAATCACTGGCTGGCAAAGCTGCCAGCAAATTATTTGCTGGTTGCTCAAAAACATTTTTGTTTAATGACATTGCGATTCTCCTAAATGTAGCCATTTATAGAAAAGGCAACTATCGGCATGAGGAGAAAAATCAATAATCTGAATCCTAACGTCAAAAGATGTATTTTCTAAAAAAGTTTTAATAAATATTGATACTTTTCTAAACATATCATATCTAGCATAACATAAATCAACTAGTTGTTTCTAGTAGCAAAAACACCAGATTTTGAGCAACCCACTTGCTAGCGGTTTCTAAAAAATAAGGGTTTTAGCTATTGGTTGTGTGACTCCTGACAACTATTAGTATGCTAGTTTATAACTTTAACTTTAATACATCAAAAGTATCATAATCATCTCAGCAAAGGTTATGACTTTTAAGCATAAAGTTTAACTTATTTTGTTATTTCAATTACATTGATGTGTATATGAGCATCGGTGGAAGCGATCGCAGTAAAAAATCCTAAGCCTAACTTTTTGTCATTGCTACTAGGCGTTGTAAACTCTCTCAGATAGATTGGGTATATTTGACTACCATGAAGACGAGCTATTTAGGACTCAATAGCTCAATATTAACATTTATTAAAACTTAATTCTAGAAAAACCTAAGGATTCTCTGATATACTACTGTAAATCAGTTGATTTATCGTAGTATCTATAATAGAGGCTAAAACAGCGCATTTCACAAATACTCAATAAAAGCAAGTATTTTCTTATCCAACTTTAGATTTTTATTACTTACAACTAGCTTACTTATATGGTTCATCTATGAAATAATAAACAATCGCGCTTATGTTATACGGTTTAGCTGTCGGTTTTTAGTAATTTCAAAAAAATATTAATTTGCTGAGAGATTTATACTGAGTTAGTACAAACCTGTTGGTGTTTAAAGCTAAGTTAATTAAAAACAATAACATGCTTGACAAGGTGCGGAACTTTCAACAAAAATATCACTGTTAAACCAACCGAATAATAACGCGGAAACATGAAGTATAACCAACTTGGCAAGAGTGACTTAAAAGTTTCTGAAATTTGCCTGGGCACTATGACTTATGGACAGCAAAATACTATTGAAGAAGCCCACGAGCAGCTAGATTATTCTATTACCCAAGGAGTCAATTTTATTGATGCAGCAGAGATGTACCCTGTCCCAACAAGTCCTGAAACTTATGGATTAACTGAAACTTATATTGGGGAATGGTTAAAGCGTCAACAAAGAGATCAACTTATTATAGCTACTAAAATTGCTGGCCCTGGTCGAGGCTTTAAATGGGTACGTGGAGGAGCCAAAGCAATCGATCGTGATAATATTAAACAAGCTGTAGATGATAGTTTAAAAAGATTACAGACAGACTATATTGATCTGTATCAAATCCACTGGCCAGATCGCTACGTGCCAAGGTTTGGGCAAACAGTGTTCGATCCGACTCAGGTGGGAGAAACGGTTCCCATTGCTGAACAGCTAGCAGTTTTTGACGATGTAATTAAAGCTGGTAAAATTCGCTATATCGGTTTGAGTAACGAAACCCCTTGGGGAGTTGCCCAATTTAGTAACACTGCTAAACAATTAGGCTTGCCCAAAGTTGTTTCGATTCAAAATGCTTACAACTTGTTAAATCGAGTATTTGAGGGAGCTTTAGCAGAAGCAGTTTATCACGAAGAAATTGGCTTACTAGCTTATAGTCCTTTAGCATTTGGCTTCTTGACTGGCAAATATCTAAACGGCAAACCAGAGAAAGCAAGAGTCAGTTTGTTTGAAAATTTTGGTCAGCGCTATCTCAAACCAAAAGTCAGTCAAGCCGTATCAGCTTATGTAGAAATTGCCAAGCACCATCAACTAAGTCCAGCGCATCTGGCCTTAGCATTTGTGCGGAGTCGTTGGTTTGTGCCTAGCACAATTATTGGTGCTACCACATTGGAACAACTTAAAGAAAATTTAGAAAGTGTGAATGTAGTTCTCGATAAAGACATTTTGGAAGAGTTGGATATAGTTCATGCTCAGTCGCCAAATCCAGCACCATAAGAGTGCTGAGTAGTGAGTAGTGAGTGCTGGGTGCTGAGTAGTGAGTGCTGGGTGCTGGGTGCTGAGTAGTGAGTGTGAATTGTTCAGAAACAAGTAAAGGTCTTCGATACACTATGTCCCAGTTCTTAGATGCAAAACTAGATATTTAGCAGGTAGGATATGACTTTTACAGCAACATTAGTTGACCAGAATACTATTCGTCGTCGGGGTACTGGTTTAAGAGCTTACAATCCTGAAAAAGTATTTAAAGGATACACTCTTTTCACACCTTTGACAGGTCAAGGTGAAGTCTACCTTCTGAACTTGGAAGGAGAAGTAGTACACCAATGGAATCTGCCTTATCCACCAGGGTTATACGGTTATCTATTGCCCAATGGCAACCTTTTTTATAATGGTAAGACTCCACCAGAAGAACCCCTACGTTTTGCTTTATGGGCTGCATTCAAAAGTGGCGTTGTTTTAGAAGCAGATCCCAAGGGAAATATTATCTGGGAATATAAGCATCCAGATCATCATCATGATGGACGCAGACTAGCTAATGGCAACACAATTCTACTCGCCATTGAAAAGATACCTCAGTCTTTGGTTCCCCGCATCAAAGGTGGCGTACCAGGTACAGAACCAAATGGTGATATCTATGCTGATGTGCTTTATGAGGTGACTCCAGCAGGTGAAATCGTTTGGACTTGGCACGCTCACGAACACCTCGATCCAGATATATTTACGATTACACCCCAGGATCATCGACATGAATGGACTCATGGGAATACTGTGGGTGAACTCGCTGATGGCAACATTATAGTGAGCTTTCGTAATATCTCCACAGTTGTCATTGTCGATCGCAAAACTGGAGAAATCATCTGGACGCTGGGCGATGACGTGCTAGCACAGCAGCACTTCCCGAACGAACTAGCTAACGGTAATATCTTGATTTTCGATAATGGCGCACATCGCCGTAACATTGCTCTCAATTTTTCTCGTGTGATTGAGGTGAACCGTCAAACCAAAGAAATAGTTTGGGAATACACCGACAATCCGCCCCAAAATTTCTTCAGTTCATACATATCAGGAGCGCAACGTTTGGCCAATGGCAATACCTTAATTACAGAAGGTGCTTATGGTCGGATATTCGAGGTGACAGTTGCAGGAGAGATTGTTTGGGAATACATCAATCCCTATTTTGCAACTCGGAATATCCCAGGTGAAAAATCGCCGGTAACTCGTGGGGAGCAAAATACAGTCTTCCGCGCCTTCCGTTATGCACCTGAAGAAGTGCCCTGGCTTTAGGAGAAGGCAGGGGGCAGGAGGCAGGGGGCAGGGGGGCAGAGGAGCAGAGGAGCAGGGGAGTGGAGTTCAAAGACTCATTCACGACTATTAAAGGCTCATCCCCTATTCCCCATGCCCAATGCCCATTTAAGATTTGGGATTTTGGATGAAAATTCAATTCTCAATGGCGATTAACAAGTCCTATTTACCAAGGAACTTAAACATGGCTGAAATTAAAGTATACAGTGCAGTTGTTTGTCCTTATGCTCACCGTACCCGCTTGGTACTCCAAGAGAAAGGCATCGACTTCGATTTGATTGAGATTGATTTGCAGAATAAGCCTGAAGGATTTACCAAAGTTTCCCCTTATGGTAAAGTGCCTGCAATAACTCATGACGATAACCGAGTTTGGGAGTCAGCGGTAATTAACGAATATCTTGATGAGGTATTTCCCAATCCACCATTGTTACCCAGCAACCCCATTGATAGGGCACAAGCTCGCATCTGGATCGATTTTGCTAACACCAGATTCGTTCCCGCTTTTTCTACCCTGCTGCGGAGTTCAGATCCCGAAAAACAAGAAGAAGCGAAACAGGAACTATATAAACATCTGGAATTCATTGAAAACGAAGGTTTAGCAAAGTTATCTGGTGAAGGCCCTTACTGGTTTGGTGAATCCATCAGTTTGGTAGATTTTACCTATTTTCCTTGGTTTGAGCGCTGGGCTGCACTGAAGCAGTATCGCGGTTTTGGAATACCAGAGCAATTTACTCGTGTACGTCAGTGGAAACATGCTTTGAAAGAGCGTGAATCTGTAAAAGCGATCGCTCACTCTAAAGAATTCTACATCGAGCGATATGCTAAATTCGCTGCGCCTACTCTCGCTGCTGTTTAAACATAATTAATAATTATGTTTCAAGTGGGAATTTAAACCCCACTTGAGACATAAAATTAAACTTTTTAAAATTACGAACTTGTACTGAGCGTAGCCGAAGTATTACGAATTACGACTTTACCGAAGTGAGCCGCACTTTTGAGGTAATGATAAGCTTCTCGCGCTTCAGTAAAGGGGAAAACTCGATCGATAATTGGTTTGATTTGATGCTGTTGCATCGCCTGATTCATCGCCTCAAACATTTCCCGACTGCCAACATAAATCCCCTGAACTGTTAAACTCTTAAAAAGTATTGGCATGGGGTCAATTTCATTTCCTCTACCTGACAATACGCCAATCAAACTAATACGTCCCCCAATGCGGACTGCTTGTAGCGATTTTGGCAGAGTACCTGCACCGCCTACCTCAACCACATGATCTACACCTGTGCGATTGGTTAATTGATAAACTTGCTTTTCCCAATCTGGTGTTGTTTTGTAGTTGATTGTCTCGTCAGCACCAAGCTGTTTGGCTCGTGCCAACTTTTCATCACTGCTAGAAGTAATAATCGCTCTAGCACCATGTATCTTGGCAAACTGGAGAGCAAAAATTGAAACTCCTCCAGTACCGAGTAATAAAACACTATCACCTGCACCAATATTGCCTTTTGTTACAAGTCCGTGCCAAGCTGTGACTGCTGCACAGGGTAAAGTTGCACCTTCAATATAGGATAGGTGGTCAGGTAATATCACTAAACCATCTTGGTGTAATACGACATACTCAGCTAGCATTCCATCAATACCGCCTCCGAGATCGGATTTCATTTTCTCTTTGGTTAAAGAGCCATAAATCCAGTCTTGGAAGAAAATACCAGCGACGCGATCGCCTATTTTCACCCGTGTCACACCTTCCCCCACCGCCACAACTTCTCCCGCACCGTCAGACATGGGAATTAACGGATATTTCTGTCCAGCACCGTAAGCTCCTTCAATCACCAGCAGATCGCGATAATTTAAAGATGTTGCTTTAACTTGAATCAGAACTTGTCCAGGTGCGGGTTTTGCTTGGGGGCGATCGACTAATGCCAAAGCATCAATCCCGGCATTGCTTTGAATTTCGTAAGCTTTCATAGATGTCCTTCTTCTAGCTACAACTTTGGTATTGTAGCTAGGGTAAAAAAGAATTTAGAGACGTAGCAAGTGCTACGTCTCTACAAAAGTTCTGCATAACGCATATTTAATTTCACAGGGTTGCCCTCATCCCCTAACCCCTTCTCCCAATATGGGCTACAGTGTACATACATCTTGATAATGAAGCCCCAATCCTGGATTTACCCCCCTTAATCCCCCCTTGTAAAAGGGGGAAATATCCGGTTCTCCCCCTTGGCAAGGGGGAGTTAGAGGGGGTCAGAAGGACTTGTGTGTACACCTTAGCCCAATATGGGAGAAGGGGAACTGGAAGCTACAGAGAATCTATGAACTGCTGTACTTTTTCTAAAAGTGGCTGATATTCAATTTGCTCTGCTAACTCTTGGGCATTTTGGTAGCACGATCGCGCCATTTTTTTGCGTTTCGTGCTGGCGTAAACGCTTCCCATATTTAGCAAGGTTGAAATTTCTCCGAGATTATCGCCCAGTTCTTGATAAATCACAATAGCTTGCTTGTAGAACTTCATTGCTTGGCGATGCTCTGCCAGGGTGCTGTAGGTAAAACCAATGTTGTGAAGGGTTGTTGCTTCACCTGCGCGATCGCTGATTGCTCGACGTGTCAAAAGAACTTGATAGTAGAGCAACAGCGCTTGTTTCGGTTGTCCTAAATCATGATAGACAGAAGCAATATTATTTAAGGTGGTTGCTTCTCCAAGCAAATTCTTGACAGCTCGTTGAATTGGTAGTGCTGCTTGAAAAAATTCTAGCGCTTGCTCAAACTTGCCTAAAACATTGTAGGCAAATCCAATGCCATTGAGCGTTGTTGCTTCACCAGAAAAGTCACCTAACAATCGCCGCATCCTCAAAATTTGGTGTTGTAGCAACAGTGCCCGTTTTGGTTCTCCTAAACGCGTATAAATTAGCGCGACATCATTAAGAATAGAAACTTCACTTTGAGTATCTTGCGATCGCCTAAAGATTGGCAGTGCTTTGTCAAAATATTCCAACGCTTGCGAAAAGCGTCCAAGACGGCTGTAGGTAGAACCCAGATTGCTAAGTGCAGTTGCCTCTGCTGGCGCGTTGCCAATTTCAACAGCAACCGAAAGCGCCTGATAAAAGCGCTCCAATGCTTTTTGAGGTTGCCAGCAACTGAGGTGAGCTAAACCGAGGTCGTTTAATGTATAACCTTCTCTGGCTCGGTCTGGAATTGCTCTAGCCAAATATAAATTTTTGGTTGCAAGATCGAGAGACTCTTGGAATTTCCCTCGTTGGTAATAACGGTTTGCTTCGTCACGACGTAGTTCCCATTCTCTGACTTGATTTAAAGGTTGCGTCATCTGACCTCAGTTGCATTCTGCGATAAGTAGGTAGAACATCTCTTGGGAATGAACCCCTCTTAGGTTTCCCAAATTTTAACCTTAATCTTCTATCTTTAGATATAAGACTTAAACAGATAAGTATGCTGTTTTTTCATACTTACAGGAATATTTATGAAGCAATTAATACAAATGCTGTAGGGGCGCATAGCAGTCATTGGTGTCAATTTAACGTCAAAGCCAGCCTAGAACCAGCTTTTACATATTGTCTCGTTGTCTCGTTTCCAGCCCAGAGGCTGGAAACGAAATTTGAAAAGGCTTCAGCTTAAGTTGACACCAATGACATAGCAGTGCGGCCTCAGATTCCCGATTTATTTCAAAAGTTGGGAATCTTGTTGTTACCAAGTTCCCTTGAGGCGGGTGTCGGGTGTATAGGGTCGAATGGCACTAAGAAAAGCCCAAAGGCTTGTTTAGTCTCGTTCCCAGTCTTAAGACTGGGAATGTATTCAGAGAGGCTCTGCCTCTCGTCAAGAAAGAGGAGGCAGAGCTTCCCAGAATGGGTTCCCAGCCTCCAGGCTGGGAACCAGTCA
Organism: Nostoc sp. DedQUE12b; assembly: GCF_034530835.1. Lineage (NCBI taxonomy): Bacteria > Bacillati > Cyanobacteriota > Cyanophyceae > Nostocales > Nostocaceae > Nostoc > Nostoc sp. DedQUE12b. The sequence continues at coordinate 55,568 of NZ_JAVRCI010000025.1, forward strand.
GGGCAGGGGCTGTGTCTTAACTTAGTGCCATTCTGTATAGGGTCTTAGTAGTAGTCTTGCAGTTTCTATCTCAGGCATGGTATCAGAGTAGGAAGATAAACGCTACTTTAAACAAGCGTGTTTTTTTCCAAACATTAATATAATGCTCTTACTATGAGCATCTACCAATCTCTCAAAAAATCTTATACACCAGAGCGTCGGCGTGAAAATGACTGGCGGTTATTTTTGCGTTTGGTGCCTTATGCCCGTCGTAACGGACGGCTACTGGTGCTGTCGATGTGCCTACTCGTACCGATCGCACTAGCTAATGCCGTACAACCTTTCTTGATTGGCCAAGTAATCTCTCTGATTCGTAATGAACCAAGCACTTACGAACTTTTCCGGAATCGTCCCTTCTCGCAAGGGCTAAATATCCTAGAGGGATTATTGGTAATTGCGATCGCAATCCAATTGATGTTGACAGGTTTCCAAGGTTATATAGTCCAAAAGCTAGGGCAACAAATCACCGCAGCAATTCGCCAAGACTTATTTCAGCATGTAACATCTCTAGCAGTGCGCTTTTTTGACCGCACACCCGTAGGTAAATTAATTACCAGAATCACCAGCGATGTGGAAGTGTTAGGCGATGTCTTTTCGACTGGGGCAGTTGGCATTATATCCGATTTGTTTTTAATGCTAGTGACTTTGGGTTTAATGTTTTCCATCCAGTGGCAACTTTCTTGCTTGCTAGTATTGATGCTGTTACCAACTAGCTGGGTAATTGTTTACATTCAAAAACAGTACCGCAAAGCCAATTACAAAGGGCGAGAAGAACTCTCTATTCTGAATTCACAGCTACAAGAAAATGTACTTGGTATTAACGTCGTGCAGTTGTTCCGTAGAGAAAAATTTAATGCCGAATTGTTTCGTGCGACAAACAGCAACTACACTCAGCAAATGGATAAAACCATCTTTTATGATTCATTTGTTTCAGCAACCTTAGAATGGATTGGACTGATTGCGATCGCAGGTGTTTTGTGCGTAGGTGGTTGGTTGCTGTTGGAAAAAAGCTTGACTTTCGGGACTTTATCGACATTTGTATTGTATGCCCAGCGATTATTTGACCCTTTAAGGGCTTTTGCCGAAAAATTTACAGTAATTCAAGCTGGTTTCACTGCCATAGAACGGGTAGGCGATATATTAGATGAACCGATAGAAATTCGCGATCGCGCCAATGTCCGCTTCTCAATATTTGATGCGAAATTTGGCTACATAGATGAGATCGTGGCTAATCTAGAATCTCCAGACCTCACTTCTCCTCCAGAACTGGGAGAGATTCGTTTCGATCATGTCTGGTTTGCTTACAAAAATGATGATTACGTAATTAAAGACTTAGATTTTACCATTCATCCTGGTGAAAAAGTGGCGTTAGTCGGCCCTACAGGTGCGGGTAAAACTTCGATCATCCGGCTTTTGTGCCGCCTTTACGAACCCACCCAAGGACGCATTCTCATAGATGGCGTAGACATACGGGAAGTACCACAAGCAGAACTGCGGCGCTACATGGCAGTAATTTTACAAGAAGGCTTTTTGTTTGCTGGCGATGTGAAAAGCAACATTTCTTTAGGAGATGGCTACACCATTGAACAGATTCAACAAGCAGCAGAAGAAACCAACATTGCCCAGTTTATAGAAGAATTACCCCAAGGTTATGATACTCAACTTCGAGAACGGGGCACAAATATTTCTAGTGGTCAAAAGCAACTTTTAGCCTTTGCGCGGGCTGCGATTCGCAATCCACAAATTTTGGTACTAGATGAGGCTACCGCTAGTTTGGATGTTGGTACAGAAGCTTCAGTTCAAGAGGCATTAAACCAGCTTTTGCTCAGACGTACCGCCATTATTATCGCTCACCGCTTGTCTACAATTCGTAATGTAGACCGGATTTTTGTTCTCAAGCGCGGCGAATTAATCGAACAGGGAAGTCATGAACAACTACTGCAACAAGGAGGGCTTTATGCCACTTTGCATAACTTGCAGATGTTGGGAAGTTAGTATATTTTATAATCCAAGGTGGAAAAGAGCGATCGCTACCTTTGCCGCAGGCATTGCCTAAAATGATGCTGTTATTGAAAGTGCGATCGCATAAAATAATAGCAATTTGAAAAAAGAATGCGACAAATAGAGCATTTGTAGAGACGCGATTCATCGCGTCTTTACCCAAGGATGTATTGCAATCATTAATTGAATTGGTATAAATTTCTCAAGAATCCATTTCGGTTAAGGAGAAAGAGGAAAGAAAAAACCTTTAAACCTTCCCCTTTTCCCTTTTTCCAAAACCCGATTCCGAATTAAAAATGTCTGACCGGGAAGTATTAATACCCATCTGGCCTACCACTTTTGGGGCATCAACCCGCAAACTCATCTGCTCACAACGCACAGTTAACCAAGGCTGACCTAAACCTATTCCAGAAAAAGGACTTTCAGCGGGGATTTCTAATTTAGAACCAATCAAACCCAACACAGACTCAACTTCAGCAGGGAATATCAGCAAATCAGTACCCTTGGCACTGAAAGCAGAGGCACTTAACCACTGTTTCCATGCCAAGCTTTGCCGATCATATCTAAGACTACACAACTTCCGATTTTCCTGATGTACAGTAACATACTTCCCCTGTTCCCAGGTAAACTTAGCTAGTTCCTTTGGTAGTGCCCAAATTTCTCGACCACCAGCCACCGAATCAGCATTATCTACATAAATGTGCGAAACCCAACCACCGATTTTTCTTTGGTAATTCACCAAAGCTGGAACAACAATTAACTCACTATACTCCAGTACTGAGCCTGACCCATAATGAGATAAATACACGCTAGCGAGAGTTTTACCAGGCCATATAGAAATAATTTCTAACTCTAAAGGAATCAAAGGGCGCACCTGGTCAATATTTACCAAATGCAGAGTTTGGATAGCATAGCCTTGAAGTATCCAAGGCGCTTGTGGATATGGCATAAGGGAGTTAGGAATTGAGAGTGAGGAGTTAGGAATAAAGTTAAGAATTAAGAGCAAGAGTTACTAATATTAGTTCTACTCTAACTCTAAACTTCAAACTCCTAACTCCTAACTTCTAACCTCTAACTCCTAAAAAAAAATCCCCACTCAGGCATTTGTCTGAGTGGGTAATATGAGGTCGAACTAAACAATCTTCCCAAAAGAAGTAAAGGAATTATTTGCTCTCTGTAAAATCAGCGTCAATTACATCGTCGCCATTACTAGAACTAGAAGAACTACTATCTTGAGGTTCACCGCCAGATGTAGCACCCGCACCCGCACTAGCACTAGCACCAGCTTGTTGATAGATGTTGCTACCAACAGCGAATAACGCTTGTTGCAATTCTGGGGTGAGCTTCTTGATTTGCTCATCGTCTTCTTTAGCAACAGCTTCCCGCAGTTCTTTCACCAAACCTTCGACTTTAGTCTTGTCAGCATCGGGAACTTTATCGCCCAATTCTTGTAACTGCTTCTCAGCTTGGTATGCCAAAGAGTCAGCTTGGTTCTTGCGTTCAATCTTTTCACGCCGCTCTTTGTCAGATGAAGCGTTCTGTTCAGCTTCTCTCACCATCCGGTCAACGTCATTTTTATCCAGAGTGGAAGCGCCAGTTATGCTGATGGACTGTTCTTTACCAGTACCTTTGTCCTTAGCGGTGACGTTAAGGATACCGTTAGCGTCAATGTCGAAGACCACTTCAATTTGAGGGACGCCACGTGGTGCAGGAGGAATACCATCGAGGCGGAAGGTTCCCAAGCTCTTATTATCGTTAGAGAATTCGCGTTCACCTTGGAGAACGTGAATTTCTACGTTGGTTTGTCCATCCACAGCGGTGGAGAAGACTTCCGATTTCTTGGTGGGAATTGTGGTGTTGCGGGGGATAATTTTGGTCATCACGCCGCCCAATGTTTCCACACCCAAAGATAGAGGTGTCACGTCTAACAGCAAGATGCCAGTTACATCACCAGCTAGTACTCCGGCTTGAATGGCTGCACCAACTGCTACGACTTCATCAGGGTTAACGCTTTGGTTGGGGTCTTTACCCAATACCTGCTTCACAACTTGGTGAACTGCGGGAATCCGGGTAGAACCACCAACTAACACCACTTCATCAATATCGCCTTTGGTTAACTTGGCATCGCGGAGGGCGTTTTCTACAGGAATACGACAACGGTCGATTAAGTCAGAGCAAAGTTCTTCAAACTGAGCGCGAGTCAGGGTTGTATCCAGGTGCTTAGGCCCATCCTGGGTAGCGGTGATAAATGGTAGGTTAATTTCTGCTTGAGTGACGCTAGAAAGCTCAATTTTGGCTTTTTCTGCGGCTTCCGTCAGACGTTGTAAAGCTTGTTTGTCTTTCCGCAGGTCAATACCTTCGGCTTTCTTGAACTTCTCAGCTAAGAAGTCAACTATTTTTTTGTCAAAGTCGTCACCACCAAGGTGAGTATCACCAGATGTAGCTAGTACTTCAAAAACTCCGTCTCCTACTTCCAGCACGGATACGTCGAAAGTACCACCACCAAGGTCAAATACTAGGATGGTTTCGTTACTCTTCTTGTCAAATCCATAAGCCAGAGAAGCAGCGGTAGGCTCGTTGATAATCCGCAGAACTTCAATCCCGGCAATTTTCCCAGCGTCTTTTGTCGCTTGCCGTTGCGAGTCGTTGAAGTAAGCGGGAACGGTGATTACAGCTTGGGTTACGGTTTCACCCAGGTATTTACTCGCATCTTCAACTAGTTTGCGAAGAACTTTTGCAGAAATTTCTTCAGGAGCGAACGGTTTACCAGCGATTGGACAATCTAATTTGACATTGCCGTTGCTGCTGAGAACTTTGTAAGAAACTTCCGTAGCTTCGTTACCCACTTCATCGTAGCGGCGACCGATAAAGCGCTTGACTGAGTAAAACGTATTTTCGGGGTTCATCACCGCTTGGCGTTTGGCGATTTGGCCAACCAAGTTGTCGCCATTTTTCGCAAATGCGACTACTGATGGCGTTGTCCGAAAACCTTCAGCATTAGCAATTACTGTGGGTTTACCACCTTCCATCACTGCCACGCAGGAGTTCGTTGTTCCTAAGTCAATTCCAACTACTTTTGCCATTTTAGGTGCTGGCTCCGTATAACTACAAATGAATGAATGAGAATATAAAGCACTAAATTTTGAACCAACAGGGTCAATAAATCAGCCAGTTCAGCATGAATACCTTTGATTTGGCTTTCCTGGGGTTAAAACTCCAGACTATGCTGATATATATACTGAAGCTTAGTGGTAGCCAGTCCATGAAGGGTGGTTTCCCGAACCTTGCTTGGGACGGTTAAACTAACTAAATTGTGTTTTTAGTTGGTTCATGGATTAATTTGTCTTCACTCTGTCTAATGTAGAAGAATTAATACTTTCAGTAATTAGGGTGAACCGTAACGTCCGAGTGGTGTTTGCCGTCTTTTGAGGCAATAAACTACAGAAGCAGTAAGTATTCGGGATTGGGCACCTGTACTGCCCTTCGACTACGCTCAGGAACCGCGAACGCGAACAGTGTCTCGTAGAAAAGCCGTTGGCGCAGCCTCTCGTAGAGAAGTATAGAGTATGGGAGAGAATAATAACTCAGCACTCAGCACTCAACACTCAGCACTCACAACTCAGCACTCAGCACTCAACACTCAGCACTCAGTACTTACTCAATCCCAGAAAAAAGAGTTTCCCAGTTGATCACAGGTGGTCTTTGTCCTTGGTTGACTATTTCAAAAATTTTCTTAGAACTACTTGGTTGAAAAAGGCATTCTACACAAGCGTTTGCGACATCAATCCGGCTGGCATCACCCGAAAGTGTATCCCCAGTACCTATAACGACACCGTATTTACCCCCAGTTTTTGCCTTAAGGAGGGTGTTGAGGTCGTATGAGGTATAGGGCCCGTCAATGAGGCGTCCTGGGCGGATAATGGTGTAGGGTAATCCGGAATTAATAATGGACTCTTCGCCTTTTTGTTTGGCATCCAACACGCCAAAACCATTAAGAATACTAAAAGGAAACTGATTTTTACGGAGAATTCCACAAGAAGAGACGAAAACGAATCGCTTCAAATTCTGGGGTGCTGCTGCTACTAGGTTTCTGGTACCTTGAGCATCGATTTTTGCTGGACTATTCTTTGCTTTTGCTTCACTAGATTTGGGATTAAGGAAAATAATTCCCCATTCAATCAAGTTCGGGGTTTCGTCAAACTCCCATCGCGCAGAGGGAAAGGCAGTAGTTCCAGTACAATTTATGATGTGGGTAACACCTGGCATTGCAGCTGGCAGTGTAGCTGGCTGGCGGATATCACCAACGGCAATTTCTACTTTTTGGTTAAACATCTCTTCAGCTTTTGCGGCATTGCGTGTCAGAACACGAACTTTTAAACCCTTTTCGAGTAACTTGCCTACTACTAATTGCCCGACTCCACCTGTAGCACCAGCAACTAGTACCAAATCTTTAGCTGAATCAAAAGAAGTCATAAAGTGCCCTTGAGATAGTCTATTGCTAATCTACCTAAAAAATACGATGTCTACGAAAGGCTGTGCCAATCATTATTAGACCTGCCTTGAAAATAAGGCAGAAGGCAGGAGGCAGGAGGCAGGAGGAAAAGACATTTTCATTGTTCCTTGTGAGCGTAGCTCATGGAGTCTTTTGCAAAAATCCTTGAATCACCCCTCCCCAACCCTCCCCTTGTGAAGGCTACGGTGTACACACAAGTCTGGAGTCGTTTACGAATCTGGTTTTTACCCCACCCTAACCCTCCCCGTATGTATTGGGGAGGGAATTAGATTTCCGGCTTCCCCCCAATGCATCGGGGGGATTGAGGGAGGTAATTTGACTTGTGTGTACACCGTAGCTTGTGAAGGGGAGGGGGCAAGACTTCAAGTTTACCGCCAATATATCGGGGGGATAAAGGGGGTTTATTCGACTTATGCAAGAGGTTTATTAGAATACAAATTAATTGTAGATAGCGCAGAACAGCCTATAGAAAGACCTACGAATTAACTAGGTATTTTTATTATGTTTTAATAGTTAAAAAGAGCTATTTAAAATTAAATATATTTAATTGTATTTGGGATAAAAATTTTGAGAAAAATGTGACTCTTCGCCTTGAAACCCTGATTCTATCGTCAAACTATTGTCAGCGATCGCCAGCCCCAAATAATGGTTAAAACCTATTCCTAGCATACATTTGCTAATTTGCGGATATGTCTACTGTTGTTGGTGTTGATACTATTACTGACTTCAATAGTTCTGAAGGTGACAAGATTGTACTGGATAAGGCTACCTTTAGTGCGTTCCCGCTTCTCCTGTCAAAGACGCTACGCGTCGTTTCGCCGCAGGGGTACGCTATCGGTAATCCACATCATCAAAAAGGAACCAGATTAAAGATTTGGCTAATGGCTGTTGACTCTGTAGCTTTCAGGCACACATCTGGGAATTTTAGGAAAAGGGCAAATTCCCTAGAACTGAATTAGCGCAGTAGCCAGTACTTGAGGTTTCGAGCAAGGGATGAAAATTAGTCAGAAATTAATTTCGGGAATTCTAGGAATAGCGACTCTCTCAGTAATTACTGGTGCGATTAATGCCCATCAACAATTGAAAATAGCTAAGTATATTGCTCAACAAGAGGCTGAAGAAGTTGCTGGACTAGTGGCATATTTCGTAAGTCATGAACTTGATGAATACCACGAAATCGGATCGCGAGATAAGATGTTAGCGGAATTGCAAGACCATGTTATCTCGCTACACAAGAAACGTCAGCACGCTCTGGAGATTGTAGACCGCAATAAAATCATTCTGGCAGATGTAGTTCCAGAAGACATTGGTACGCGATTAGATCGCGATCGCAATAATGAAGTTGGGAAAACTATTCAAGATGGTATACCAAGAATATATATTGAGTTCAGTCCTGAGTACCCAAATGGGATTCGATTGATTGCTGTTCCTTTTAAGACAGCCAAGGGTGAAACAGTTGGTGCAGTAATTTTAGAATATACACCGCTTTATGAAGTTGCCCTAGCAACAGCCAAAAAAAATATTGTTGCTACGTCAGTTATCAGTTTGGTATGTGGCATACTGGCACTATTACTAGGCTATTTGATCTCTAGAAGCATTTCAAAACCGATTAAACAACTCCAGCAAGCAGTGGTAAATCTGACTGAAGGTAAGCTGGATACCAGAGTTAATATTTGCTCCCAGGATGAGATTGGCGAGTTAGCTACCTCGTTCAACAAAATGGCGGACGATTTGCAACATTCCAGAGATGAGTTGGTCAATGCCAACGAACAATTACGAGACGAGATTGTTGAGCGTCAGCAGACAGAAGCAGAACTTCAGCAAGCTCTGAAAGACCTGCAAAAAACCCAAATCCAATTAATTCAATCTGAAAAAATGTCGAGTCTGGGTCAACTAGTAGCAGGAGTTGCCCATGAAATCAACAATCCAGTTAATTTTATCTACGGCAATCTGCAACATACTGATGATTACACTCAACAACTGCTGCTGTTAATTAAGCTTTATCAAAATCATTATCCCAACCCAGAGCCAGAAATTAAAAATGCTAACGAAGAAGCAGATATTGAGTACCTAATAGAAGATTTGCCTAAGATGTTAACCTCAATGAAGATGGGAGCTAAACGCATTCGGGAAATTGTTCTCAGTCTCCGAATTTTCTCTCGTTTGGATGAAGCTGAGTTCAAAACGGCTGATCTCCATGAAGGAATCGACAGTACTCTATTAATTTTGCAACACCGTCTGAAACTACAAAATAATCGCCCTGAAATTAAAGTGATTAAAGAATATGGTGAAATACCTCAAATCCAGTGTTTTGCAGGGCAAATGAATCAGGTATTTATGAACATCTTGGCAAATGCGATCGATGCCTTAGAAGATTGTTTCCAAAAAGAACTTTGTCCAAATCCCTTGATTAGCATTTCTTCTGAACAGGTAAATGAAAATGTAATTATTCGGATTGCTGATAATGGGATAGGAATCCCAAAAGAAATCCAGTTGCGTTTATTTGACCCTTTTTTTACCACGAAACCAGTTGGGAAGGGAACTGGTATGGGTTTATCAATAAGTTACCAGATAATTACTGACAAGCATGGTGGATCTTTGCAATGTATTTCATCACCGGGACAAGGTGCAGAGTTTGTAATTACAATCCCAATTCGAGTAGGGAAACCAGCACAATTATTAATTGGCGATCGCCACGCCTATCGGTAAAAGTCAGTGCCAATGTTTTTCAACCTCTAAGTGCGTAAGCATAGCCCGTCGTAGACATTGCAGTTAGAGGGTAATTGCCCCTGAATTGTTCGGTTCTACCACTGTCATCAGTATACAAATAGCTATAACCTCTTAGATAGTAGTGAAATGTCTAACCTAGACGCTGTTAGTCGCTCTTGAATTAAGGGGTGAAAGCCTGTGTACCAATGGATATTGCCAAGCCTGAGCGAAATCTTGGCCCAAAATCAATCAAGTGTGGCAGAATGTTCACCTGCTAAAGCAGAGCAGCAGTGGCGAATCAGCCTCGCAGCGACAGAACATTTGCTATTAAATACTTTAGCAGACCCTTCAGTTGACACAACCCAAGGATTAGTTTTAGCTGCACCAGCACCCTTGTTTAGTCAACCAAAATTGACTCAAAGTTTACAAACAGTAACTTTTACAGCAAAACCATTTAACCCTTTGGCGCTGATGCCATTTCAGATGCCAGGTGCAATTGCGTCTATCAATGAAGATATTGCTCCCAATGAATCAGTACTTCCTTTACTACCTGCCGATCCGCTCGGAGCAGAACAGTTTTGCTTGGTTTTTACAGATAAATTCAGATTAGTACTAATTTTAGCAACCCACAAAGACGGTAAAAAAACTTTTTCATTTTCTTTTGAGCCAGAGATAGTGCAGCAGGCTTGGCGATCGCTAGGGGCACGGGTAATGCTGGCTAATCCAGAATTTTTCGCGCGCTTGGACGCATTAGTAGAACAGTATTCTCCGGTAGCACCAGACTACCGTATGATGATTCACTTTAGTCAGTTATTGCTTCAGGAATTAACAGAACCAGAAGAGAATAGAGACTCTTTATTAGGGACTGGGGAAGAAGCAGGAGAGCATACTTCGACTGCGCTCAGTAACCGGGGGAGCAGAGGAGCAGGGGAGCAGGGGAGAAAAGTTTTCCCCAATGCTCAATGTCCACTTACCCTGAGCAAAGCCGAAGTGATGCCCAATGTCCAATCCTCAAATCCTGATGTAGAATTGCTCCAAGCTTTTGCTCACGAAGTCCGCACACCTTTAACAACTATTCGCACCATGACTCGTCTGCTGTTGAAGCGGCGAGACTTAGATGCTAGCGCGATCAATCGCTTAAAAATTATCGATCACGAGTGTACAGAGCAAATTGACCGTATGGAATTGCTGTTTAAGGCCGCAGAACTAGAAACTACTGCCTCAGCAAAATCGTCAAAAACTCAACTCACACCGATGTCTTTAGATCAAGTGTTGCAGCAGAGCATTCCCCGTTGGGAACAAGCAGCGCATCGGCGTAACTTAACTTTGAATGTTGTTTTACCCCAGCAATTACCGACAGTGGTAAGCAATCCCACCATGTTGGATCGGGTTCTCACTGGTTTGATGGAAAACTTTACTCGCAGCTTACCGGCTGGTAGCCATATTCAAGTACAAGTTATCCCCGCTGGAGATCAACTGAAGTTACAATTATCGCCGCAATTAAGGTGCAAAGATTCAAATAAAGCCGCCATACCTGCAACACCACCAATCCGCAAGGCTCTCGGTCAACTGTTGATGTTTCAACCAGAAACAGGTACGATTAGTTTGAATATCGCTGCAACCAAGCATTTGTTTCAGGCGATCGGTGGCAAACTAATTGTGCGCCAGCGTCCACACTATGGGGAAGTGATGACGATTTTCCTACCTTTAGAAAGCAATAAACAGAAACCGATAGTCACGAATTAGAGATATAGCCATCCTAAATGAGATTGCGAACATTTTTATTATGGTCGTCCTTGGTCATTTGTCCTTTGTCCTTTGTCATTTGTGACTACAACGGACTAATGACTAATGACTAATGACTAATGAGATGAAACAAAGTACTTTTCCACGCATCTAACAAATATTTCCACACCCATTGCCAAGGCGGTTTCGTCAAAATCAAACCGGGGATGATGATGAGGATATGCTAAGTCTTTCGCGGGATTAGCAGAACCGAGAAAGAAATAACAACCAGGAACCTCTTCTAAGAAGAATGACATATCCTCAGCAGCCATAGTTTGGCATTCTGGCACAATACCCACAGGAGTTTCTACCACTTCTTCTGCTACAGATCGCACTAGTTCTGCTATTTTAATATCATTAATTACTGGTGGATAAAGTGACCAATATTCTAAGTCATAATTTGCACCATGACTCTGACAAATTCCAGCAATAATCTGCTCGACGCGCTGGTTAAAAAAGCCTTTCAAACTAGGATTAAAATACCTGACAGTAGCACTCATTCTCGCTGTATCAGCAATTACATTGCGTTTGGTTCCAGCGTGAAGTTCTCCCACTGTCACTACTGCTGAATCAATGGGATTAACATTCCGAGCGACAATGGTTTGCAAAGCATTGACGATTTGAGCAGCAACAACAACGGAGTCAACAGTTTGATGAGGTAGTGCGCCATGTCCACCTTTACCCAAAATTGTGCAGTTAAAGCATTCCACAGCTGCCATCAATGCACCAGCACGCACACCCACTGTTCCTAAAGGCAAATTATTCCATAAGTGCAAACCAATAATCGCTTCAACATCAGGATTTTTCAAAACTCCAGCTTCAATCATTGGTTTTGCGCCTCCTGGTGATTCTTCCGCTGGCTGAAAGATAATTTTTACAACACCAGAGAAGTCTTGGCGATGCTGCTGGAGATAATAAGCTGTACCTAAAGCGATCGCTGTATGTCCATCATGTCCACAAGCGTGCATCACTCCATCATGCTGCGATTTGTACGGCACTTCGTTGAGTTCTTGGATTGGCAAAGCATCCATATCCGCACGAATCGCTAAAACTTGCGGAGTCGGAAGTCGGCTTGCCGTGAGCGTAGCCGAATGGGAGTCAGGAAGTTTGTTGCCTTTGATGGTGGCAACAATGCCAGTGTGGGCAATGCCAGTTTGATGCTCAATTCCCCATTCTTGCAGCTTTTTTGATACAAACTCAGCAGTCAGTTTTTCTTGAAAACCCAACTCTGGTTGTTGATGCAATCGTCGCCGCCACTCTACTAATTGCGGTTGCAATGAGCGGATCGAAAGTCGGATGCGAGATAGATCAACAGAAGAGGGATTGGGAAAGGTGGAAACCATTATGAAGCCAAACTAGTTTAAGTACAGCTAATACCAATTTGAAAACGAATGCAACACATAACATATAGATAACATTCCTCCCCAATCCGTTCCAAGGCATCGGGAAAGGTGCGCGTCAGCGGATCATGTCGCAAAAATTTTTTGAATTGGTATAACTGAGATTATTTTCCTAGTTTAACGTGACTTGGATGAGTCTTCAGTAACGAGGTACTCAGCACTGAGTGCAGTCAAAGAGCCTCTAATTATATAGTTGTTAATTTTCTCTCTAGGTCAAATAAAAAGCCGTGGATATACTCCTCAGTCCATTCGGCACCATAGAAGCGTTTAAACATTCCTCGCGCTGGGTCTTTTTCAGCCCGATATCGCAGGTATCGTAGTTGGGCTTGCTCAATGGCTACTAAATTTTGTGAATCTGTTACAGGTTCTGCCTGTTCTACGAAATCGAGATAAGCTTTCAAATAGTCTTTGAAAGCGGCAAACACCTGAGTTTCTACTACAGACGTTTCTTGAGGACGAGTCCACAGAAAAGCGGGAGAGAAAAATGGCTGTGCTTCTTCGGGAAAATCTCCTCCCCAAGACAAATGTTGCTGGTGGGCGTGGAAAATGGGCAAAATTGGTTCGGTATATTTCGCCTGATATGCTGAATCATCCCGAAATAGGGGCTGCATATCCAAAGCAATTAGATGTCCTCCTGGCAATGTCACTAAATCTGCCCCAAAAAAGGGCAAATCGTAGTTGAGGCGAGGAAAAATCACAAAATTCAATACTTGCAGCGAATTGCCACCCTGTACGTGAGCTGCCCGAATTTGCCGCAATTTTGAAGTTTGAAAGGCATAACTGGTGGTGACAACCTCTTCCTGATTCTTTCCCTTGCCCACAACAGCACTCTTGGACTCAAATCCAGTGGGGATAGGATAGGGCTGTAAATCCAAACGCGATCGCATATAGGCGATCGCATAATCGAGAAATGGTTGATAAAGCGTCACTTCGGTCATCTTTTGCCGGCACCGACTGCTAGGGGAACAGCATCTTCAAATAAGAATTCATGGAGAAAGCGTTCTGCCCATTCATGACCAAAGTAACTGCTAAACAAACCAGATGCGGGATCACGGTCTGCACTATATTGGTCATAGTCTTTTTGGGCTTTGACAATCCGCTGGATATCTTCAGGGTCTTGGAGCGGTTTGGCATCTGCTAACATTTGCCAATACAAGTTTAAATAATCCTGAAAAGCTTCAAAAACTCGTGTTGCCACTGTTTCCGGGTCGGTTTTGGCAAACAATAGGTATTTAGAAAAATACTGGTTGGCATCGTAAAACTTCATTTCTAAGTTTTGCGCCAAATCCGGGTATTTATCATGCAGAGATTTCAGCGGAACTATATATTTTTTTTGATAATCTTCATCCTGAAACAAAGGCTGGAAATCAAGCACAATCAGGTTTTTGACTTTCCCAAAGGATAAAAAATCAATCCCTAACAGAGGTAAATCGTAGTGATGACTGGGATAAATCACGCTGTTAAAAATTTGAGCGCTTTCCCCGGCATCAATGTAGGTATAGCGAATTTTCCGCAACTCTTGAGATTGGTAACACCAACTGCGAATAGTTGCTGGGTTTCTGCCGCGATCGCTAACTTTGAATTCCAAACCAGGGGGAATGACCCTACTTTGTAAATCAAACCGCTGAAATAGCTCTTTTTCTAAAAATTCCAGGAAAGGTTTATACATGGAGCATGATTTGTTAACCCTTGCATGAAAATAAGTTATGGCAATCATGCACGTCTCATTTATGAGAAACAAAGCAACATTCCTTAATGGGGAATTGGGTATGGGAAAGAGGCAAAGGGGCAGAGGGGAAAAACTTACTACAACTGCTCCCCTGCTCCCCTGCTCCCCTGCTCCGCACTAACGCCTAGCATGATTGCGACTAATCATTTGCTCTAAGACTTCTTGGGAAACACAGCGACGCTCGGAACAATAAGTCATCAAGTTGATTCCGTTCATCATTCGTACTGTACTGACTCTGACACGAAAATCATCCGTAACAAACCAACAACGTTCCTGACCTTGATTGTTGTCATAGTCAGTATCAATCGTCAGCACTCCATCATCAGCAAACCGATATCGGCTCACAACTGGAATACTCTCAACATAGCCTTGGTTGCGAATCAGTTTTCCAGAACGCCTCGTTTCGTCGGGAACATCAACCAAAATCGCAGCATTATCGGTATTTGGTAGCCTGGTATCTAGGTTAGCTTGCCATGCAAAGCTAGCACCGCTTGTTGCTTTACTAGGATCTATCCCTTGGGCTTTACAAACTTCTTGGACTTTTGGATCGTCCTTTTCCATGACTTTTATAATCAAATTTGACTCCCCCGACTCATCGGCCGCCGAGTCAAAATGATGAACGGCACGTTCTGTAAACCATGTACCTTCACTTTTACGGAAGAAGTCGATCATTGTCAAAGGCGGTATTATATGCATCTGTTTTGAAACCTCGTTTTATCAAATTTTGGCGTTATTAATACTGAGTGATGAGATGAAGTCCCGATTTAGCTAAAGTGTAGAATAACTCCAAAAGTGATATTTTAATCAGCTGATGACAAATAGTGAAATTCAACTTATTACTAGCGATGCCTACGGCAACGGCTTTGCCGAACGCCTTAGTCCAACTCCAGAAATTTTAACAGCCCTGAAAGCCGGAATCCCTGTGGATTCGATAGATTTGTACCAATTCAATCTAAAGGAAATCGATTTCCGACAAGCTAACTTGAGTAAAGCCAAGCTATTAGGAGCCGACCTGAGCAAGGTGGTATTAAGTAATCTCGATTTGAGTGGGGCAGATTTGCGAGGCGCTAATCTGCAAGGAGCCGATTTGAGTGGGGCTAATTTGCAGGGAGCCTATTTAAACCGTGCTGACCTCCAACAAGCAAATCTCAGTGGCGCAAATTTGGAGGGAGCCAAACTCCAAGTAGCACGTTATGATTCACAAACGAAATGGCCCGAAGAATATAACTACAAAACTTCGGGAGCGGTAGGGCCGGGCGCTAATCTTAATGGTGCTTTTCTGAATACAGCTTCTTTACGAAATGCAGATTTACAAGGTACTAATCTGCGTGGAGCCTACCTGAGTGGCGCTGATTTGACAGGAGCCAATTTGCAAGGTGCTTCTTTGAGTGGTGCCGATTTGACAAAAGCTTATTTGACAGGGGCTTGCTTACGGAATGCTCGATTGACAGGAGCCGATTTGCGGGATACAGACCTGCGAGCAACCGATCTCAGTGATGCAGAGATGGAGCATCTTCAAAGTATTGCTGGGGCAGATTTTACTCTTGCTCAAGGACTCACAGAAGCAACTAAAGCCATGCTTTCCAGTCGTCCACATTCAGAACTCGATGTTTGGAACGCCTATACCCGCACAACAACTCGTGAAAGTTTGAATGCTTGACCAATACAGTGCTGAGTAACGAGTGCTGAGTTGTGAGTAGGAATTAAAAAGTAATTTATAGGCACTCATCACTTTTAACTCTGCACTCTTCATAATGATTGCCAGTTCTTTTTTAGAAGTGCTAAAAATGTCGCGTATCCTTCGGAAAAACCGGGTGGATCGGGTAGAACATATTGGGGAAATTCTTTATACGATCGCCAAGGTTCCGAAGCATTATGCCGCAAATGTAAGGCACATTCTGAGGAACCTGGTAATCGCCAAGTCATTTGACCAGTTTGTATATCAGTCACAAATGCCTCCTCATCTCGAAAAAGTTGATCTTTTATTCCAGATTTTGGCAGATTAACCGGATATTTTGGTCAAATTTAAGGTAAAATGAAATATTTACTATTTATCTAATAAGTTTTCTCACAATATTGCATTGCAGACAAACCCACACTGCTATTGTGGCAACAGGTCTTCTAAAGCGGCGCCGACAACTCGGTGATCTTCATCCTGTCTGAGTTGATTCAGGGCTGCTTTGGCTTCCGGTTCATCAAATCGTTTCAGAGCATAGCTAACTCGCACGCGCATCCGCCAAGATTCATCATTCACCAACGTTAGTATTTGGGATAATGCGGCAGCATGTTGACTAGAATAAGCCAGTAAGCCAAGTGCATCAACAGAAGATTCCTGAACAGTGAAATCTTCATCTTTTAAACCCTGAACGCATATATCAAATAGTTCTTCAGGGCAATCCATTTCAGCGATCGCAGCCAAAATGCTCCGTCTAACTAGCCAGTGGTCATCCTGATAATATGCCAAAACTAGATGAGAAACTGCGACTCTGCCAAATAGCGATAAAGAATTTGCCGCCTCCGCCCGCACGTTGGGAGTATCATCAAATTTCATAATTTGCATCAAAGCTGCAAAAGATTCCGCTGATTGTTGATTACCCAAACCCCTAGCCACAAAAGAACGCACTAGAAATTCTGAGTCACGAAGTTTACTTGTGAGCAGAGGAACTGCAACTTCTGATTCATAATCATTGAGAGCAGCGATCGCCTTCAAACGATGATGAAAATCTGGGTTCTTCAATTCAGCTTGGATTTTATGGATTTCCATAAGTGCATTTGGTACAGCTATTCTTTACTTTATTTTACAGATGTCACCAAATGGCGATCGCATTCTAAGAAGATTGAATCATGGGCATAGGGCATTGGGTACAAAAGGCAGAGATGCAAAGGGGCAGAGAAACAGAGGGGTAAAACTTACTGCAACTTCTCCCCTGCTCCCTTGCTCCTCTGCTCCCCTGCTCCCCACCCCAATGCCCCATTCCCCATGCCCTATCCCCTAAATCAATGACTCAATTAAGCGAAACCGTTAAAGAATTAATCGCTAAAGCTAGAATTGTCAGCTTTACTGAGTGGGAACAGTCTCATCCAAAAGCAGCGATCGCTATATTTCAAGCTGCGGATGATGCTTTTCGCTACTTAAGCGATGAAGATTTATTGCAGATTAAAACCTTGTCACCCGATAATTCTGAGTTGATTCCTGTTGCTCAATTGTTACGCGATCGCGCCGCCGAAATCGTTGATGAATCTAGAGAACAAGTGTTGGCAACTTATCCCGAAATTATCCAGCCTGGAGGCAGTCTTTATCCACCTGAACGTGCCCAAGCTTGCTGGCGAGATTTTTGGCATTTTCTTCGCTGTATTACCTATGGCATAGCAGGTGGCCACACTAAATATACAAGCCCCACAGGGCTGCATTATATGAATTTGCTCTATCAGGAATTACAAGTTCCATTGGATGCAATGATTTTAGGCTTAAAAAGCATCAAGACTGCGAGTTTGAAACGCTGCCAAGCCGAGCGCCAGCAAATTCTTGCTCCCTATTTTGACCATTTAATCAGTCAATTGGCTACTTTCCAAATTCGATAAATTAACTGGGCATGAATAATTAAAGGTTGCTATTCAGGGTTGAAACTCTTGCTAAAAGACAATCTTAATTAATTTTACATTGCGTAATATAGTTGAATTTATTCATGCCCAGTTATTGAGATAAACTTGGGTGAATCAGCATTATTAATACTTTGGCTCAAGGGAATGGCACAACACCATCATTTGCATCCCAATTGCAAATCAAATACTAAAAAAAGCTAAATTTTTTCTAAAGTATTATCTAACTTAATAAATTTTAATAAATATGGTTTCGGCATCGTATCACAATGTGTAAAGGCAAACGATGCAAAAACTTAAAATCATCACGACTAATAAGGATTTAAAGTCTCTATGTCCCCTACTTTGTCACTATGATGTAAAGTTTTTTAACATCTGCTGAATATCCTTCTCATAAAATTTAGTTGTTAACTGGGAGATAGTTTGAATGACTTTTGGACCAGCATCACGATTAGGGGTCGCTCTGTTTGAAGACACCGATCCCATTGATCTGTGGCCAAGTCGCTCTAATGAGGAAGTTGAAACCGTAATTAGAGCTGTCTACAAGCAAGTTCTAGGAAATGCTTATGTAATGGACAGTGAGAGACTTTCCGTTGCTGAATCCCAACTCAAACGGGGTGAAATTAGTGTTCGCGGGTTTGTGCGTCAAGTCGGGAAGTCGGAACTTTACCGTTCGCGGTTTTTTGATAGCACCCCTCGCTATCGGGCGATTGAATTAAATTTCAGACATTTCCTTGGCCGTGCGCCATTGGATCTAGAAGAAACGCGTATACACAGCACTATTCTGGATACAAAAGGCTTTGAGGGTGAGATTGATTCTTATCTAGACAGCGACGAATACCAAGAAACTTTTGGGGAAAACATTGTGCCTTATATTCGAGGCTACAAAACCGAAGCTATCCAGGGTTTGGTTCAATTTACCCACTTGTTCCAACTGGTACGTGGTTCCTCTAGCAGCAGCTTGAAAGGTGACTTAGCTGGCAAACAACCAAAATTAAACAGTCTGCTAATTCAAAACACGCCTACCCCTGTGGTTTCACCAGCCAGCAAGGGTGCTGCATTTCGCAACCCAACATCTACTCCTCGCACTCGTCAAGGTGTGGGATCTGGTGATGATGGTAAGGTATACCGGATTGAAGTCACTGGTTACAAGGCAAATGTGGTAAATAGCATTTCCAAGTTTCGCCGCAGTAACCAAGTCTTTTTCGTGCCATACAATAAGCTTTCACAAGAGTATCAGCGGATTCACAAGCAGGGCGGTGCGATCGCCAGTATTACCCCTGTCAACTAAAGAATAGAAATTGGGGATTTAGTGATTAGCAATTGGGAAATAATTCCGCTGTACTCAGTCTCTAATCTTTCAATCCCTAGTGTTACTCGTTCTGGGATTTACGCAAAACTAAACGCGTTCAAGGGCAATACCTTGCGGAAAGTCGCTTCTGAGCGAGACACTCCGCGTAGCTAGCTTCCACCTGGAAGTATGCGTCTACATAAAATTGCCCTTACCTGAAAAGAATGATTTTCGGCTATTTTTTGCGTAAATCCTGATTGAGCAACAGTTAGCCAAAGCGATCGCTAATCTGGGGTTTGACCAATTCCGCCGTCAGTTGTGATATACGAAGACATTTAACACACTTTCACAAACTAAAGTTTTACAAAAGCTAGTCAGTAGCAAAAATAACTGACAACTGATGGGAAATTCTACCTTTACAAGGGGTAGGATGCTCGGAAATTTAATTTAATTAGCGTTTTTCAGGAGATACTTCAATGTCACTTTGGGCTATTGATTCACCTACTGTTGAACTCCGTCCGAACACCAGCGAAAGTGAATTACAAACACTGATTCGGGCAGTTTACAAACAGGTTTTGGGTAATGCTCACTTGTTGTCAAGTGAGCGACTAGCGACTGCTGAATCGCAATTGCGCGATCGCAAAATCAGCGTCCGCGAATTCGTCAACATAGTTGCAAAATCAGAACTTTATCAATCCCTGTTTTTCAACTCTTCTTCTCAGTATCGGTTCATTGAACTGAACTTCAAACACCTGCTAGGGCGTCCTCCTGCCGATCAAGCAGAAATTTCCGAACACGTGCGTATCTATAACGAACAGGGTTATGATGCTGAGATCGAATCCTATATCGATAGCAACGAATATCAGCAGAATTTTGGCGAGAATATTGTTCCCTATGTTCGCAGCACCAGCTCCCAAGTCGGAATTAAGAATGTTACCTTTAACCGCACCTTTAGCTTAGTCAGAGGATTCGCTAGCAGCGATAGCGATCGCAAAGCCAAACTGATTGGTGATATCGGTTCCAATTTACCCACATCCATCAAAGCTCCCGCGGCTGGTTCTAGTGTCAGCAGCACCGACAAACGCTTTTTGATTAAAGCTGTCAAAGGTGCAGGTAATCTCCGTACTCGTCTGGGCAATCTGGAATACGTAGTTAACTACAACCAACTGTCTGGACAAGTGCAAAACATTCATCGCACAGGCGGCAAAATTATCAGTATCACTGAAGTTGCTTAGATTTGTCTAAGTAAGGGAGTAGGGACAAGGAGACAAGCGGACAAAAGAAAACTCCTAACTTCTAACTCTTGTACAGACGCGATTAATCGCGTCTGTACTCCTAACTCCTAACTCAGCACTCAGCACTCGACACTCAGCACTCGACACTCAGCACTCCCAAATTCAGTTGTAGTCAAGGAGGCTAACATATAGACTAGGAGAATAACTTTCTTTTTTACCAAGATATCTCTTGGATTTTAAGCTACTTTTTTAAAATCGCTTTTCTAATGGAAATTACTGAATTTTTTGAACTTTCAATTGGACGATGGCGATCGCAGCGTAGCGCTCATCATTTAGCATTCGCCCACTTTGAAGAGGTATTATCTAACATTGACATTGAGTCTCTATCCACCAACGATCCAGCAGTGGTAGCAATCTGTCAATTGTATGACACTGAACCCAGTAGTATCACCCACCCTTTTCGGATGACTTGGGAAGGTGAGTCAGATTGGGACGATAAACCAATCTCTGGCAGTACTGTACTAGTACCAATTCCCGATGTCGAAAATCCTTCTAGAGGAAAACTCCTGCGGGACAAGGGGTACGCTGAAACAATTCCAGCAGTGGCTAAATATCATCTGAGCAATGATGGTATTTTTACCCTGTTAACACAGTATGAACTTGCTGCTGCTGAGGAGCGAATTTGGTTTGCTAACCCAAATCTCCGATTTCGGGTAGCGACGATTAAAACCAGTGATGGGAAAGGCGTGACAACAGCTTCCTTTTCTTCAGAGATTCGCTCTTTGTCAAGTTCAATCAACTAGCAAATATCAGGTTAAAACATAATAAGGATACAAGCTCCTAATTTATTTATGGGGATTGTAATGTGTGAATACTTCGACAAGCTCAGTACAAGTTTTGAATTTTGAATTTGGAGCGAAGCGACGTGACGATAGCGCCCAGCGAATCTAGCACCAACGCTAGCGATTTGCTCACCTTAGCCTGTTGGATGGCAGGAGATTTTAGCAACTACAAGCAATCTTTTGCAAATCCGCAACTTTACGCCCACATTCACATTTATTTTCGTCCTTTACCGATTGAATTTTTTTCTGGTATCGGTTTCTATTCTGAACAAGCTTATGACCACGATTTATGGACACCCTATCGTCAAGGAGTACATCGACTAGTTGATTTGGGCGATCGCATTTATATCGAAAATTACAGCTTGAAAGATCAGATGCTTTATGCAGGCGCAGCTCGTGAATTAGATATCCTCAAAACCATCACTCCAGAAAGCATCGAACGGCGTTATCACTGTTCAATGGTTTTCCAACGAGAAGGTGAAATGTTTCGAGGTAGTGTGGAACCAGGCAATCAATGTCTGATTAAACGCAATGGATGCCAGACATATCTTGTCAGCGAAGTAGAAATAACTGAGCGTACTTGGATAAGTCTAGATAAAGGTATGGATATTGAAACCCACGAGCAAATATGGGGATCTACTGCTGGCCCATTACAATTTGAAAAACGGGAAAGTTTTGCTGATGAATTACGTGCGGTGAGCGCATTATGTTGATTCAGCTTGAATCTGTTAAAACCAAAATGTTGCCTCCACTGGCTGAAAAAAAGATGCGCTGCTGGATTCGCAGCCGCCACTTGATATGTTCGGGTAACTTTTTTATATTCGAGACATTAGAATATACAACGATTGAGAGATTTTCTGAGTGCGTTGCATCTTTAGGAGGGACAGTAATATCCGTTGACCCAGTTAATAAAATCTGGATGGGCGATCATCGCCAAGTAATTTTATATCAGGCAAAAGCTAGTTTACATACACCTCATCATACTTTGAAACAATACTGGATCAAATACGGTGGTTTCTACACTAGATTTGATGAGCGTGCTTGAGAGTTACTATCCTGTAGAAATTCTTTTGACAGGCGTTTATACTCCAATTCAAAATTAAGTTTTGAATTTTAAATACTCCCCAAGAGGGTTGACGGCTAATTGTTAATGTCTAATTGCTAATTTCTCATCGTGATTAGCTGTTAGTTATTAGTAATTAGCCGTCTAAGTTTGTTAGAAAATGTAACTAAAAAAATCCCAAAAAGTTGATAAATTAATATCAATAACCAGTAATTAGTAAATCTTAAGTAGGGTGTGTTATGACTTTAGCCTAACGCACCATGTTATCGAGAGGTGTTTTAGCAATAAGGTTGGGATAAGCATTCTTAACCTTCCTTGTGGTTTGGGAAAAGGTAAGGGGTAAAGAGGTGTATGTTTGAATTTACCCTTTTCCTTTTACCCTTTCCCCCTTAACCAAACCGTATTGGGTGTGTTAGGTGCTTTGATTTATATTTTTTGTGACAAATCATCTCAAATATCCCCTTAATACAACGCCCTTCAGGTTTATTCTTAGTTTCCAAAATTAGTCACTTCTACCCACACTAATCCAACTATGCAGACCTTCTTAGACGAAGAAACCAGACGACGCCAATATCAAGCATTGCCCCAAACAGAACCGATCGAACTGTGGAATACTGCTTCAGTTGATGACATTGAAATTGTAATTCGGGCAGTTTATCGGCAAGTGTTGGGTAATGCTTACATCATGGAAAGTGAGCGGCTCGTAGTTCCAGAATCCCAACTCAAGCAAGGTATAATCGATGTGCGTGAGTTTGTGCGTCAAGTTGCCAAATCAGAGTTATATCGCTCCAGATTTTTTGATAACGTTTACCGTTACCGAGCAATTGAACTTAACTTCAAGCACCTACTCGGACGCGCTCCCGATGACTACTCCGAGACGATACATCACAGCAACATTCTAGATGAGAAAGGTTTTGAAGCGGATATTGATTCTTATCTTGATAGCGACGAGTATCTAGATGCCTTTGGCGAGAACATAGTACCATATTACCGGGGTTATAAAACTCAAACGGGCAAAAAGATATTGGAATTTACCAATATGTTACAATTGTTACGGAGCAACTCTAGCAGTGATAAAAACTTAGCAACTAATAATGAACCTCAACTGGTGCGATCGCTAATTACCAACGCTCCTTACGGTAGACAGAAACTCACGGATATTAGTGCATTGCTGGCTGAAATATTCAAGCCCAAGCCAGAAACTGCTGCTCCAGTTAATACCTTTATTGCAGCTTCCACAGCAGCCGAGGAAAGCTTGCGACAAAAGATTCAAGAGCAAGAAAGCCAGATTGCAACTTTGCAAGAACAATTAGCAGACTTACGACCATTTGCCAACATTGGGACAACAAAATTTAGTAGTAGTTGGCAGTCTTCTAGTTTGCCCACTAGCACAGGTGAATACACATCTTTGCAACAGCAAGCTGACGCCCAAGAAAAACAGATTGCAGCTTTGCAAGAGCAAATTGCTGATGCTCGGCGGTCTGCCACAATTGGGGAAGCTCGGTTGAATAAGTGGCGCAGTCGCGTTTTTAATGGCTAATTTCTCTAATGTTTAGTTTTATCGGCTGGGTTAGGCAAGTTTAACTCACGCATTTTTTCACTACGAACAAATAAACTACTTTAACCCTAATTCGAGAAGTTGCTTGCAGGACAGGAAGACAAAGCGTAGCTTTAACGGGGTGGGGTTCTTCAGGTTTAATAAGTCTCGGATTGGAACACCTGCATCTGACCCCAAACAAGCGAGGAAAGTCCCCTGGTTGGACTCCTGGTAGACCTAGAGTGCCACGAACTCATTATCCCATTGTTAAAAAGCCTTTACCAAGCCCAAGAAAGTATCTAAAAATACTGCCTAACGGCTTTTCATTCCTCAGTCGGTTGCTGAAGAGTGAAAACCGCTAATTGAGCGGCGAAAGCACGCTTGAAGGCGGGCCGCGCTTCGCCACGGGCGACATAGGTAGAAAGATTTGGATAGTCGTCCACCATACCCGAGTCTTTCAATCTGAGCAGCACTTCCACCATCATCAGGTCGCCTGCGCTGAATGCGCCATTGAGCCAGTCGGCATCTCCAAGGTGACTGGAAAGTTCTAAGAGCCGGTTACGGATGCGACCTTCAACGACACACAGGCGCTGCTCGTACCAGGTCTGATCACGCTCTAAGTACGTGGCGATTTCCCGATCAACGATTGGCGGCTCCATCGTATTAAGTGCGGCAAACATCCATGCGATCGCTCGCGCTCGACTATTCGCATCGTCTGGCAACAGCCCTATATGACGCTCCGCGATATGGAACACGATCGCCCCCGACTCGAACAGGACGAGATCACCTTCCTCATAGGTTGGAATTTGCCCGAAAGGATGAAGCGCACGGTGCGCGGGTTGCTTCATCTCACTGAACGAAACAAGACGAACGTTGTAAGGTTGGCCTACTTCTTCAAGCGCCCAGCGAACGCGCATATCACGCGCCAGTCCCTTACCGCCATCAGGCGACCGTTCAAAGGCGGTAATAGTGGGTGTCATTGTCAGGGTCATGGTGATTTCTCCTTTCAGTTCTGCTTTAGTCTAAACTCCAGTCACTAAAGATTTCCTGATATTTTCTGAGTAAGCTTGAAACAACAAATAATCAGAAAGTGTCTGAATTATTGTTCTAATAGACTTACTAACTTATGAAAAAAGCGAGAATTTATCGATACCGTACTTATGGATTAGTTGGGTTAATATCCTTAAGCGCTGTATTAAGTACACCTACATCTGCCTTAACACAATTGGCAGACGATTCCCCAGTTGGGCAAACTCCTATCCCTACTTCTAACTTAATCTGGCCAACTCAAGGGTTTATTTCTCAGGGCTTCCGCAAATATCAACATGAAGGAATTGATATTGCAGGAGCGTCTGGAACTCCTGTTGTTGCTGCTGCATCCGGTACAGTTGTCAAAGCAGGTTGGGATAATTGGGGATTAGGAAATGCCATAACTATTAAACATCTCGACGGCAGCACTACTATCTATGGCCACAATCGCCGTTTGTTGGTGAGCAAGGGTCAACAGGTCATTCAAGGTCAAATGATTGCCGAGATGGGATCTACAGGCAATAGTACAGCACCTCATCTGCACTTTGAAGTTCATCCAAATGGTCGAATAGCAGTTGACCCCCTTCGTTTGTTGACATCCGTAACTGCAAGTGTTGGCTCCGGTTCTAAAATTCAGCAAGTGGATAACCAGAACCGCCCAGTTTCGTCGCTCCCAGTAGCAAATCAAGTTTTACCCTCACAGCAGCCAATTCCTATAGATTTTGTACCTATAAGTACTGATACGAAATGTAATGGAATTAGTCTTATTGAAGGTGAGACTATAAGCTCTCGTGTAAAAGTCTGTGAAGAAAATGGTCAATTATTTTATATTGGGCAATTGAAGCAAGCCCCAAGCAAGCCTATAAAGATAGTAGCTTTAAATATTGGTAAAGACAGATATCGAGCAGATAATGGGAGTTTTTATTATTTAGTCACTCCACAAAAAGTTGAAGTTTGGCGAAATGGCATTCAGATTCGTTCTGACAGTTTTTATAGTTTAACGAAATCGCCTTGATACTCTTTCTACTTTACTTTGGTGAAGATGGTTATTTTAGGTTATTTTAAATATTACTCTTTTCTATACCAGATTGTTAAAAACTTAACTACTACGCAGACTTTATTTCGCTTAAATTCAGGTTTTGAACCGCTTTAATATCCCCTGTCTATCAAAGGTTCAGACAGGGGGTATTACAGCAATTAGTTGAAGAAGAATGAAGAATGCAGAATTCAGAATTCTGACTCCTGAATTCTGTTCAATAAAACTTTCAGTTTAAATACACTTGCTAAAAATTAAGTGTTAATTGAAGCAAGTGATTGAGAGCCATTTGGTACAGAGCCATTATTTAGGATAGGCTGACGAGTTTTCAGGTCAAATTTGAAGCCGTGTGGCAAAATATGAAGCTTTGCTCCACAAATCGCCAAAGACTCATCCTTCAAAATTTCGTCCACATTGTTATATGTAGCTTCTGATTCATCAACAATCGTAACCGCACCTTCACCAATTACTTCAATTTGGTTATCTATCACTACCATAGCGGTATTTTCGTCAATACCAAATCCCAAGACAGCAGGCTGTAGTACCAAAGCTGATATTAAACGTCCCAAGCGTCCCCGTTGGGAAAAATGCTGGTCGATTACTACCCCTGGTAAAAATCCCATACCTGGGCCCATATCGACAGTTTCAATCCGAGGATGTGTTTCTGAGTCGCCTTCCACAATCATTACGTCTGGCATCACAGCAGCTCCGGCACTTGTGCCTGCGATAACTACACCTTCAGAAAAGCGCTGGTGAATTGCCACATCGATTTCGGTGTCCTTGAGGATACTGGTAATACGAGCTTGATCTCCCCCTGTAAAAAATACCCCAGTTGCTTTACTAATAGCTTCCAGTGCGGTAGATGAAGATGCATCTTCACGGGTTTCTGTATCAATGATGCGAACAGTTTCGGCTCCCAGGCGCTCAAACACTCTGATATAATTTTCTCCCACTTCTCTTGGTAGTTCTGTGGCTGCTGTCATAATTACAATATACGCCTTTGTACCTCCAGCGCGTCGTACAAAGTCCCGCAAAATTACAGAATCTCCCTCTTTATCTTCGGCTCCCCCAATAATTACCAATTGCTTTTTGATATTACTTTCTACCATGATGCTCCCCTGGATTTGAGTTAATAAATTTCACTAAAACATGACAATTCAATGTATCAAATCATCCCTTTGATAGATTACTTGATAAAAGTAGGGTTAACATTTGCGTAGACGCATACCCCTACGGGGAAGCAAGTTACGCAAACCGTCTGTCTACGACACGCTGCACGAACGTAGAGAAGCAGCTTGTCGTTAGATATCGCAATTAGACCAAAATACTTTTCTGAAACATTATCTAATTTTCCTGTTACTAAATAAAATCTACAACATCAACTGCCTCTAGAAAATACTTCTAAAGGCATTTTTTGCTATATTGCTAATGGTCTATTGGAGTTTCTTGTGTGATGTGAGTAATTGCTATTGACTCTAGCTAGATGGGATTTATATCTATGATGACAAGTCCTAATGAACCCGACTTCTGTAAAGCAAGTTAGTTAAGAAAAAACGTGCTTGTTCTAGCGGGAGATGCCTGGGTTTGCCTTGGTAGACGATTTGATACTCATTCACGTCTGCGCCATCTCCATGTCCAGAAATGAGCTTTTGGTGAAAAGCTTCGTCAGCTAGTTCTCGAATTTCATCTCTTAGAGCAGCTTGTGTGTTATTCATACTTTGCTGTCTTTTTATACTGTCTTTTTAATGCCTCATATTTACTTATACAATTTTTGGATAAGTGTTGCACCTTTCAAAGGTTATATCTTTGATTATTCATGAGGATGAATTGACTGTTCTTGATTCCTGGCAGAAGATTGGGGATTTAATTATGCCTTTAGATAGTTAAAAATGCTTAGTAATAGAGTTAAGTTGGGTTCGGATTAGCTCAGTGGCAAAGCCATCACTCTCCAAAATTAACATGAGCCAATCTACAATCAATAAGTCTGAGTAACCAGAATTCAGCATTAAAAAATTTCAGGGTGTTTAGCCGAAGGTTCGTAATCAATGGTTCTACAAAAAAGCAGTGAATTAGTCCGCATTAATGCTAGAAGAACAGATGTATTCGATATTTTCAACTTCAAGCATTACCTTGGCCCTAACCCTTATTTAGATGTAGGGGCGCTAGTATTTGATTTTACTCCAATTGACTCTAGAGAACCTTTACCCATTGAAGATTATATTGCCAAGATTGGCGATCGCTATCCAAATTTTCGCGATCAAACCTACGAATCTTATGCCCATCTATTTGCCCAAGTTGTGTCCGAAGTCGGAAAATTGGACATGGATTTACACCTTAACCGCTGGAGTGTGAAGCCATATCCAAATCTCACGCGAATTAGCGTCCAATCACTACATGAACGCACATCTAGAGAGGTAGTTTACTTTGTTTGGGATTGGTTTGAAGCCATTACCCAAGACGAAGATTTTGCCTTTGATGAACAGCTGGTGAAGTTACAAGATAGATTTCGCGCATCTGTCTACGGTGGTCCTACAGTTTACGCCCTATTGCGAACAGCCTACGAGAAAGGTATTCCCGCCTTTTATTTGTGGGAAGAAGGATTGATGCAGTACGGCTTAGGAAAAAAACATGTGCGGGGGGTAGCAACAACATTTAACTGTGATAGCCATCTAGATTCAGAGTTTACTACCCGCAAGGATGATTGTAAGGCATTTTTGAAAACCTTAGGTTTTCCAGTGCCTGAAGGCAGTATTGTCTTTTCTGAAAAAGAAGCCTTGGCAGCAGCAAGAGAAATTGGCTACCCAGTGGCAGTTAAGCCAGTGGTAGGTCACAAAGGAATTGGCGTTACGGCTGATGTGCAAGACTCAAAAGAACTGATATCTGCTTATAATCGCTCAGTGGCAGCGATTCCCGAAAATCAGCAAACTCGAATAATTGTTGAGAAAAGCATTACAGGATCGGATTTTCGTTTGTTGTGTGTCAATGGTCGATTCGTCGCCGCCACAGAACGCCGTCCAGCATCGGTTGTAGGTGATGGGTATTTAACGCTTGCAGAGTTAATTCGCGAAGAAAACCGCAAACCTGCACGTTTAGATACGCCAACTTCGCCGATGAGTAAAATTCAGATTGATGAAGCGATGGAACTCTACCTAGACGAACAGCGTTTATCATTAGACAGCGTGATTGAGAAAGGACGCACTGTCTACCTGCGTAAAGTTGCCAATCTTTCAGCCGGAGGTATGAGTATCGATGCAACCCCGACAGTTCATGATGACAATATTATCTTGGCACAAGATATTGCCCAACATTTCCAACTGACTTGTCTGGGAATTGATGTCATTACCAAAAGTCTTGCAGAATCTTGGAAGTCTAGTAACTTTGCCATCTTGGAAATCAATGCTGCACCAGGCGTTTTAATGCATCTTAAACCTTCTGTTGGTGAAAGTGTTGATGTGCCTTCTCATATTTTAGAAACCTTTTTTGAGTCGGGTACAGATGCCAGGATACCAATTATTACCTTCAACAAAATCTCAGTTGAAGAACTGCAAGCGACGATTGACCATATCCTTTTGCAACATCCCAACTGGACAATAGGTGCTGTTTGTCGTGATGGGGTTTTTGTGAATCGCTCGAAAAAAGTATTAAGCAAAGATTACAACAGTAATGTCCAAACTTTGCTGCGTCATCCCAAACTTGATTTGCTGATTGCTGAGTATTCTGAAGAGATCCTCGAAGAACAGGGCATATTTTACCAGCATAGTAATATTGTAGTTTTGGATAATCCTACCGAAACTGAGATGATTTTGGTGCGGAATGTTTTCGATAGTTCGACTGTGGTGATTAGAAAAGGCAACGATATTTCTATTCGTCGCAAAGGGTTAATTGAAGACTATACTTTGGGTGAAGATGAACCATTTACGCGGGTTTATTTGAAGGAAACTGGAGCGATTTTGGAAGTTAAGTAAATAGGGGAGCAGGATTTCACTTCGGCTACGCTCAGTGACCGAGGAGCAGGGGAGCAGGGGAGAAGTAACTGTAAGTCTTTCTTTTTGCTCTGCCCCTCCGCATCTCTGCCTTTTGTGCCCCATGCCCAATTCCTAGTTCAAGCTTCCAAAGCTGGAGAAATTAAAGAGTGGCTGGAGTCGGCTAAACTAAAGAAGAAATGGCTTAATAAGTATTAATAATTTTGTTATGAGTACTGATTCACCTGTTAATTCTCCCGAAAAACCCGAAGCCACATTCGGGAAGCGTCTGAGAAATTTCTTAATTGTAATGGTAGCGATCGCACTTAGTGTTTCCCTCGTTTTAGGATTGCGAACTGAAACAACCTCGGCAACTCTAGCCAAGTTGAGCGAGACTTCCACACCTTTAGAAGTAGCAATCAGCAACGGCAAACCATCTCTAGTAGAGTTTTATGCAGATTGGTGTACTGTCTGTCAAAAAATGGCACCAGATATCACTCAACTAGAAACAGAGTATGCTGACAAGATGAATTTTGTCATGCTGAATGTAGATAATACCAAGTGGCTGCCGGAAATGCTGAGATATCGGGTAGACGGAATTCCCCATTTTGTATTTTTGAGTCAGCAAGGGGAAACCATCGCCCAAGCAATTGGCGATCAACCCCGGACGATTATGGCTAGCAATTTAGAAGCTTTGGTTACTGCTTCGCCTCTCCCTTATGCTCAAGCTAGCGGTAAAGTTTCTAAGTTTTCAGCCCCAGTAGCACCAACGGCGAATCAAGATGATCCCCGCAGTCATGGCAGCCAGGTGGTAAATTAAAATAATTCGTAATTCGTAATTCGTAATTCGTAATTCGTAATTCGTAGTTAAAGACTGTTGTGTAATGGGATATTCTATGTAAGAGATTGCCGCTTGAGCCGCTTTTGAGCATACATTAATTCGTCAGACTTGGCGATTAGTTGTTCTAGTGACATATTACTTTCTGGTGAGTAACGCTCTATGCCGATACTCATCGAAAGTTTATACCTACAGTTTTGCTGTTGATTAAAGTTGATGATATTTGTTTGTAGACGCGCTTGGATACTATCAGCGTCCTTAAAGTAGCTAGAGATGAAAACAATGAACTCGTCCCCACCTAAGCGGGCAATAATATCTGAGTTCCGAAAAGTTTGCTTAAGTAATCGAGCAGCATCAATAATCAAGGCATCTCCCATGTCATGACCGAGGGTGTCGTTAATCTGTTTTAGTCCATCTAAATCAATGAACATAACCCAGCAAAACACTTTTATGCGGTGAGCAATTTTCAACTGCTGTGTAGCCATTAGGAAGAAACCACGTCGGTTATACAAACCTGTTAGTTCATCAGTCACCAATAACTGTCTTCCTTCGATCTCTGCTTGTTTGCGGTTGCGAACTTCCTGAATGAGTTCTATTTGAGCGATCGCCTGACGACTTAGGCGGCGCAGTGCATCTAACTGCTGATAACTTAGGTGATGAGGAATAGTATCTAGAACACACAACGTCCCAATTGGAAAACCATCAGGCGTAATTAGAGGGACACCAGCATAAAAACGAATTTTGAGATTACCTTTGACTAAGGGATTGTTATTAAAGCGATCGTCTTTAATGGCGTTGGGAACCACCAATATATCCTCTGGTTGAAGAATGGCGTGGGAGCAAAAAGACCCATCTCTGGGTGTTTCGCTACTTTTTAGTCCAACCTTAGATTTAAACCATTGGCGATCGCTATCAATTAAGCTAATTAAAGCAATTGGAGTCTTACAAATGTAGGCAGCGATCGCAGTTAGGTCATCAAATGCTTGTTCGGGTAGGGTATCTAGAATGTTGTAGTTCGCCAGCGCTTTGAGCCTTTCTGCTTCATTGTCAGGTAGAGGAATAGCTTGAGTTTTCACCGATGAGTGTCTAAGCTTTAGGCAGGAAAGTCTGGGACATTGTAAATTTTGGAACAGCCGCAGCATTACCTCTCCAGCAACAAGACTGCGTGACATTAACATCTCTGCAACAAAAATCAACATTCGGTTGAATATACAGAAATATTCTATTACATGATGCGCTTCATGCCTTTGGTTTGCTCTGTTGTTCATGTCACCCTAACTTTCCCTGTGCAAATTCCCTAAGTATCTAGATACTTACAAGGTCTTTTGCCCAAAGCGGACTTAAAAAATATCAATATTAGCTAAAAATTATCAAAACTTATTATATTGTTAGAGTTCTTAATCATGGATTAATGTTTTTGATACCACTAATTTGTTTATATCTACATAAGTTCCGAGAGTTAGAAACCGATTAGGGGAACTTCTTCTCATAATTTGCTTGAGCGATCGCTTAACTTTGCAGCACACTTTTGCTCATCTCAGCATATCTATGCAGAGATAATACATATCAAGTCCGGGTAATTAGTTATGATTATCCACAGTCATTGCACCCCTACCCAATACATACGGCTACGGTGTACAGACAAGTCTGAAATAACTGATTAACTGGGATTTTACCTCACCCTAAACCTCCCTTTATAAAGGCTATCGTGTACACACAAGCCGAATTTCTTCTTAAATTCCAAAGATTACCTACTTAATCGCAGTGATGGTTGAGTGGGGTAAAACTAAAGCTAAAACCTTAGTAAATCAGGTTTCAGGTGAGGTTTTGAGAATTTATGCAATAAATATATTGAATTCGGGTGGTCGTTTATTGAATTCGGGTGGTCGTTTATTGAATTCGGGTAGTCGTTTATTGAA
>NZ_JAVRCI010000026.1:0-84718 GCF_034530835.1 Nostoc sp. DedQUE12b
AGCTTTCTGGACGAATGTTTAAGATTTGTCGATAGACCTAATTTTTGCCAATGGGATCGTGTATGGAGTGTTCAGCAAAATAGAAATTTGCCCTATTCCCAACACTGTAAATAAGGCAAAGGAGTTCTTATAAGGGGAGATAGAAAACTTTTGAGAAGTATAGCAGCGTAAATAATTAAAGGTTTGTAGCGATGATTTTAGCCCTCTTTACGAGACGCTACGCGAACAAATGAGGGCTGAAACACTTACCATAAAATAATCTTCAGGTTTTTTATATTACTTAATATAGTTTGATTTATTCTTGCTGACTTACTTCGTTTATCTAGGAGCATTTGCAATTGAACCCATAAAGCTGCATTTATTGCAACAATAAGCAACTGATAAATGTACTAGGCGACTGCAAGTATCGTTGAGAATAAGTTCAGCCGTTCTTAATATTTACTACTGACTTAATATAATTCGATAGCATTGAAGTAGCTGTTAGAAAACATGGTAATAAATTTATTAGTAACATATATAGAATTGGAACAAAACCATGATTGATGAACAAGAAATAGAAAAATTGTGGCAGGCTTTCAAAGTATTAGACGTAGACGGCAACGGCGCGATCTCAACCGAGGAACTAGGGGAGGTAATGCGATCGCTAGGGCAAAATCCCACGGAAGCGGGGCTGCGTGACTTGATTAAGGAGATTGACGTTGACTTATCAGGCACTATTGATTTTGAAGAATTTAAAACGCTGATGATTGCGAAAGTAGGCGATCGCCAAAGCCGCCTTAAGTTAGCCTTCAGTGCCTTTGATGAGGACGGTAGCGGTGAAATTACTGCCGTTGAACTGCGGACAGTGATGACTCAGTTTGGGTTGACAGACGCTGAATTGAAAGAGATGTTGCAGGAAGTAGATCATGATGGCGATGGCTCAATTGACTTTGAGGAATTCTGTCAGCTAGTACCAGAGGAGTCAAGCAAAACTGGTTATCAAGACTCACCGATTT
Source organism: Nostoc sp. DedQUE12b (assembly GCF_034530835.1). Taxonomy (NCBI): domain Bacteria; kingdom Bacillati; phylum Cyanobacteriota; class Cyanophyceae; order Nostocales; family Nostocaceae; genus Nostoc; species Nostoc sp. DedQUE12b. Next base: position 996 of record NZ_JAVRCI010000026.1, read on the forward strand.
CTCTGAATAGTTCGCTCAAGACAGTTGCTACTTCCAATGAGGCCGCAGCAGCCAGCACCCAGCCGACGCCAGAAGCAACAACTCCAGAGTTGGCACAGCTAAGAGAACAGTTGGCGCAACAACCAAACTCACCGAATCAGAAAAAAAGCGGTACATCCCCATTACAAATGCAGATTGGTTTGTTTCGTTTGATTCAAGGAGCAGCCTACCGCAGTTTCCGTGAGAGTTTCTCTGCAAATCACGAAACTCACTTGCGGGTGAAAAACTTGCCATACAGAATCACTGATTTTGTGGAGTTTGTTAAACAGGCGATCGCACTGTACAAAGCATTAGGTATAGTATCCGAAGATTGCTACCCCGTTCTGGATGCAGTAGTTAAATCAATTGCCGATGAATATGCCCGATTGCAGGAGCAGATCGAGAACTGGCAAACAGTGGCAAAGACGCCAGAAATGTTGGCAGAACAGCAAGCGATTTTAGAAGCGCGGAGTAAATTTGCCAATGTCAAAGAAAAGTTTGCTGCTGGAGTCGAGTTTGCAATTACGATCAAAAAGAAAAGTCTCAGCTTGGGTGATATCGTCGAAGGTGTGCTGGCGATTAACGAACTCAATCGTCTCAGGGGAATAGAACTGAACGAAGAAATGGCTCCACCACCAGCTAAATCTCAGGCAAATCCAAAAGACTATTTGCACAAATGGAACCGCGTCATTCTCTCCCAAGCAACTGAGGAAATAGATGGTGCAATCATGCCAGTAGCATACTGGTATGAGGACTTTATGCCAAAATTGTTGGCAGCGTTTAGTGTTTCTACCACAGCAGATATCCAAAGTAACACCGTACCTGACGAGACGGCTTTGGATGAATGGTATCAGTGTACAAAAAACTCAGGAGAATTTAACCGCTACGGGGCGGATGTTGCCGAAAATTTTCCCCGTTGCACTCCTAAACAGAAATTGATCCTCAAACAAGCATGGCGATTAACGCATCACTACCTGAATGGAGTCCAGAAACGCCGCGAACGCCTAGAATTTGGGCGAGAATCAGGAGCGCTATCGCAGTATGTAGCATTCATTGATGTCTATCTAGATCGGACTGAGGTGAAGGATTCCCAAATGCGAGTCAGCTTCCCCTACTACATTGGCCCGGCAGTGTGGCGCTTCTTCCATACCACAGCTGAGATTGTGTCTACCAAGACCGATGTACAGCAAAAAGCCGCAATCGCAATCTTCAAAGATTTCTTCCAACTGTTTGCCACAATGTACCCGTGTCCTTACTGCCGACACCACCTGAATATGTATGTTGTCCAAAATAAGGAAGTGGATATGTATCCTGTAGAATATCTGGTACTTGGGCGCGACCCCAAGCTGACTGACTTTGAGGTGTCACTAGAAGCAAAATTATCTACCGTGGTAGATGGTTCCTCCCTACGCTTATTCTTCTGGAAACTGCATAACACCGTTTCTTCTTCCATTGCGCGATCGGAAGAATGGTATCACAAGGATGAAAAAGCGTTCTACACCACCCGTTTTTGGCCCAGCCTTGACTCTGAGTTAGCAAGAGCCAATGCACTCAAATACACCAGCATAGAAACTGCTCGCATCTACAACATCTATGGAATTCTGAAGCCATTGGCACGGCTGACAGGGGTAAAAACAGAATTGCCAAAGCTGCTGGAGAAGGGCGATGCGAATAACCTTAAGGAAGCGTGTATAGTTGCACAGAACCACATCAAAGATTTAGAGGAAGCTGTCATTAGCGGACAGTTTCTCCAAGAAACATACTACTTTGAACCTAGCCTTGTCGATAAACCCCCACTCTTCACCCCTGAAGAAGAAGAGTTTGCCCGAACTGGTATGTTTACAGAAACGATTTAAATACTTAGGAATGCTTTAATTCCCCTCCTTCAAAGTTGCATCGGTAGGGGAATTAAAGCGCGACCCATTAAAACCCATCTGCTTGACCTGAAGGGGTGACAAATGCTTGTGGCTAGCGACGCCGTTGCAACATTATGGATTGTCTAATGAGAATCGCCTTTGGTAGCTAGCTTGAAATATCGATGATATAAAGGAGACAATAAAAATAGCCAAAGTAGAAGCTTGCCCCGAAAAGGCAATTTCAATGCTTTGAAAAGTCACAGTAGAGTTGGTATCTCACCCTGTATATGCCTTTGAATATCCTCTAAAATAAGTGTTTAGAAGCGTAAAAATCTAATTTATAGAGGATTTTTTCTAAAAGACAAACACCGATGTAGCCTGTAACCGTACATGACCAATCGAGAGGAATTAATGAAGAACGAGTCAACGTTAGCAACCAACGCCAACGTAAATTTCCTTATCGGTGGAGGTGAAATGGGGGCTAGGATGCGAGAATACGATTGGTCAAAAACGTCCCTTGGCCCAACACAGCAGTGGCCACAAAGTTTGAAGACTGCCGTGCGAATTATGCTAACTTGCCGTCAACCGATGTTTGTTTGGTGGGGTGAGGAACTGATTAACCTTTACAATGACGCCTACAAAACTATTATTGGCGGCAAACATCCTGAAGCATTTGGGCAGCCAGCTTCATACGTATGGCGGGAAATATGGGATCAGGTTGGGCCTCGCGCCGAATCAGCGATGCTAAAGAATGAGGGTACTTACGACGAAGCGCTACTGCTAATTATGGAGCGCAATGGCTACCCAGAAGAAACCTATTATACTTTTTCATATAGCCCGGTTCCTAATGACCAGGGCGACACAGGTGGGATCATTTGCGCCAACACAGAGGACACGCAGCGAATTATCAGCGAGCGTCAGTTGGCACTTTTGCGCGAACTAGCGGCGAGGACAGCAGACGCGCGGACATTCGATGAAGCCTGTACGCTAAGTGCAAGTTGTCTGGAGAGCAACCCTTACGATCTCCCGTTCGCCATGATTTATCTGGTCGATCCCGATAAGCAGGAAGTTTTTTTGGCTGGAACGTGCCGCATTGGGCAAAACCACGTAGCAGTTCCAGAAACAATGGCTCTCGATGCTGATGGGATTTGGCCCTTTGCGGAAGTGAGCAAAACGCATCAAGCCAAACTGATTTCCGATTTGGAAGTGTCTTTTAGTAGTCTACCCTGTGGTGTTTGGCAGCGATCGCCCCATCAAGCGATCGCAGTACCCATTGCCGCATCCGGTCAAACCGGAAAAGCTGGTATATTAATTGCTGGTTTGAACCCCTTTAGGCTATTCGATGACAATTATAAAGGATTCATTGATTTAGTTGCGGCTCAAATTGCCGCCAGTATCGCTAACGCACAAGCTTACGAGGAAGAACGCAAACGCGCTGAAGCCTTGGCAGAAATCGATCGCGCCAAAACCGTCTTTTTCAGCAACGTCAGCCATGAATTCCGTACCCCACTTACCCTGATGTTGGGGCCATTAGAAGACACCTTAACCACTTGTGCTACTCTGCTTCCAGCCAAAGAACGAGAGCAGCTAGAAATGGTGCAACGCAACGGACTTCGGCTGCTGAAACTGGTCAACAGCTTGCTAGATTTTTCACGCATTGAAGCCGGAAGGGTTCAAGCCTCTTATGAACCCACCAATCTTGCCACCTTCACCGCAGAACTAGCTAGTGTATTTCGCTCCGCAGTAGAACGGGCAGGGATGCAGTTATCAGTTAATTGTCCTACCCTGCCAGCACCAGTGTATGTAGATCGAGAGATGTGGGAAAAAATTGTTCTTAACCTGCTCTCGAATGCCTTCAAGTTCACGATGGCTGGAGAAATTGCAGTCAGTTTGCAGTGGTCAAATGACCATGTTGAGTTTGCAGTCAAAGACACAGGAATCGGTATCCCAGCAGAAGAAATCACCCACCTTTTTGAACGATTCCACCGCGTCAAAGGGGCGCAAGGACGAACTTTTGAAGGGTCAGGGATTGGATTATCACTGGTGCAAGAATTGGTGCAAATGCATGGTGGAACAGTTAATGTTACCAGTGTTCTCGGAGCAGGCAGTTGCTTTACTGTGTCAATTCCAACAGGATATGCTCATTTGCCTCCAGATCGGATTAGTGCCCCGCGAACTTTAGCTTCAACTGCATTAGGTGCAACACCTTATTTAGAAGAAGCCCTGCGGTGGCTACCGGAAGAGGCAGGGGAGCAAGGGGGCAGGGGAGCAGGGGAGCAGGGGAGCAGGGGAGCAGGGGAGCAGGAAGTATTTTCCCTTCTGCCTCTTTGCCCCTCTGCACCCTCTGCTCGGATTCTCTTGGCGGATGACAACGCAGATATGCGCGATTATGTTAAGCGGCTATTAAGTCAACAGTATGAGGTGGAATCAGTGCCGGATGGTTTAGCTGCTTTGGATTCGGCTCGTGGACGTGTCCCCGATTTGGTACTGACAGATGTGATGATGCCTGGATTAGACGGCTTTGGACTGCTGCAAGCATTACGAGCCGATCCGCTGACGCAAAAAGTTCCAATCATCCTGTTGTCGGCACGGGCGGGGGAAGAGGCACGGGTAGAAGGCTTAGAAGCGGGAGCCGATGATTATCTGATTAAACCTTTCTCTGCCCGTGAATTGTTGGCGCGGGTAGAGGCAGCCCTAAAAATGGCTCGTCTTCGCCAAGAGGCAATGGAACGCGAGCAAGGGTTGCGAATTGAAGCTGAGGTCGCCAAAGCACACCTAGAGACTGTTATCGCTGGTATTCAAGACCAGTTCTTTGTATTGGATCGAGAGTGGCGTTATAGCTTTGTCAATGAACAGGTAGCAGAAATTGTTGGCATCCCCAAGGAAGAGTTGCTAGGTAAGATCATTTGGGAAGTGTTTCCCGATGTGGTTAAAAGCGAGTTTGATACTGAGGTTCATCGGGCGAAGGCAGAAAACACCGTTGTTCAATTTGAATACTTTTATGCGCCTTGGCAGCGCTGGTTTGAGAACCGCGTTTACCCCTTTGCAGAAGGAGTCAGCATTTTTGTTACAGACATTAGCGATCGCAAACAAGCAGAAAAAGCACTTCGTGAAAGCGAAGAAAAGTTTCGCAACATGGCTGATAATGCCCCCTTCATGGTTTGGGTAACAGACACCAATAGCTACTGCACCTATCTCAGTCAAAGCTGGTACGATTTTACAGGTCAGAACGAGGAAATGGGTCTGGGATTTGGCTGGTTAAATGCTGTGCATCCAGAGGACTACAATGACACTAGGAATATTTTTCTGGAAGCTAATAGGAGTTACTCGGCCTTCCGTTTGGAGTACCGCTTGCGGCGCAAAGACGGCGAATATCGCTCTTGCATCGATGCCGCTAATCCGTGGTTTGGAGTGGACGGTGAGTTTAAAGGTTACATCGGCTCAGTGATTGACATTACCGAACGCAAAGTCGCAGAAGCCGAACGCGATCGCCTTCTAAAACTCGAGCAAGCTGCTAGAACTGAAGCCGAAAGAGCCAACCGGATTAAAGATGAGTTTCTGGCGGTACTTTCCCATGAATTGCGATCGCCTCTGAATCCGATTCTTGGTTGGGCGAAACTCTTGCAGACTCGTGAGTTTGACACAGCAGCCCTAAAGAAAGCGATCGCAACTATCGAGCGGAATGCTCAATTACAAGCTCAACTAATTGAAGATTTACTCGATGTCTCTCGAATCTTACAAGGCAAGCTCAACCTGAAGATGTTACCTGTCAACCTAGTACTGGTGATTGAGGCGGGATTGGAAACAGTCCGTTTGGCAGCAGAAGCTAAAAATATTCAAATTCAGACGATGCTGGATGCTTCTTTCGGGCAAGTTTTGGGTGATTCCGGTCGTTTACAACAAGTTATTTGGAATCTCTTATCGAATGCCGTTAAATTCACTCCGGAAGGAGGAAAAATTGATATTCAACTAGAGTGCGTTGACGCTGAAGCTCAGATTACCGTTAGCGACACAGGTAAGGGAATCAGCCCTGAGTTTCTACCTTATGTGTTTGAATATTTTCGTCAGGCTGATGGCACGACAACCCGAAAATTTGGTGGATTGGGGTTAGGGTTAGCAATTGTGCGTCATTTGACCGAATTACATGGCGGCACGATTCAGGCAGAAAGTTTAGGTGAGGGGCAAGGAGCTATTTTCCGAGTCCGGCTACCATTAATTAAAAAAGATTTAACCCCAAAACAAAACATAGATATTGCTGCACTAAATTCTTCTCCTCCGATTGAAATTCTGACAGGCATCCAAATCTTAGTTGTAGATGACGACGATGATACCCGTGACTTCCACACATTTGTACTAGAACAGGCTGGAGCAATGGTGACAGCAGTGACATCAGCAAAAGAAGCATTACAAATTTTGGCAGAGTCAGAATCAGATATGCTGCTCAGTGATATTGGGATGCCAGAGATGGATGGCTATATGTTAATGCGCCAAGTTAAAGCATTGCAGGCAAATCAAGCCAAACAAATTCCGGCGATCGCTTTAACTGCTTATGCCGGAGAAATCAATCAGCAACAAGCACTTGAATCAGGGTTTCAAAAGCATCTATCCAAACCTGTCGAACCAGATGAGTTAGTCAAGGCAATTGCAACTCTAATTGGTAGAAATGGAAATGTCTGAGTATTCAGTAGCAGTGCATAAAGCGTGTAAATATCTCTACACGAAGAATTGATAAATTTATTCGTGGAAGAAATACCAACATTAGATATTCTCCCCAAAATCATTCAATCGAACTTTTGCACAAATGCAAAATTCGCCCTCATCCCCCAACCCCTTCTCCCAAAATTGGGAGAAGGGGAGCTAATTTCAAAGTCCCTCTCCCAATTTTGGGAGAGGAATTTAGGGTGAGGACTTTTGATTTATGGCTTATATCATGTCCGCCTAATTAGTTATGATTTCCACAGTCATTGCACCCCACCCCTTAATCCCCTCCCCGCTTGCGGGGCTACGGTGTATACACAAGTCCTAAAATCCTTGCCTAGTAAGATACAAGCTTTAGCAGGCAAGGTTTTGAACTGAGCAAGCTGATTATCAATAGTGTCAGCTTATTGATAGAGGTTTAACGGAAAATCAAGGATTTTAAAAATAATTTTCCGTTCTTTTGTGTCCATTTGATTCCCAACTCAACTTGTGTATACACGGTAGGATGCATTGGGGGGAAACCGGAAATCTAGTTCCCTCCCCTTTGCAAGTACTTACATACTCGTCTATTCAAGAAAGACGGCTAGGGGAAACCGGAAATCTAGTTCCCTCCCCTTTGCAAAGGGAGGGTTAGGGTGGGGTAAAACCGTTATTTATCAGCTATTTCAGACTTGTGTATACACGGTAGGCTTGCGGGGAGGGGAGACGAAGCGTAGCTTTGGCGGGGTGGGGTTCTTCAGGTTTAGTAAGTAATCAAGCGAACATGATATTAATATATTAACTTGTTTCAAATATTTTGTTATTTATTGAGATATATTTGTTTTTCAAAAGATATATTTATTTTGAATTAATTTAGTTAAAAACTGTTTCTAATCTGGCTGATTTAACCTTTATTTTGTAACTTAAATTGTTATCTAACTCCTAAGTTTATTCCTTAATTGCACAAAATATATCGGCAATTACTTGAGTAGTCAGTATAAATTTTAGTATGTGCTACTAAGTTGCTTACTCAGCTAAATTATTCAGTTTATTTAACTCATCAAATCTTCACGTAATTGAAGTATAGTTTATCTTTTAGACTAAAAATATTGGGAATAATAGAGTACATCGGATTGAGCAAATTCAAATTATTTAGCTATGAGCCAAATATGTCCTATCTCCAAAACCTGTGCTTGTCGCAATGTTGCACGCTGCCAGAATAAGGAGGCAGGTAGGCTTTTTCTCTGGTTTCCCGTTTCACATACCCTGATAAAAGTCACCTCCTATCTACAGCAGTTTGCCCTTGAGTATGAACTGATGCACGAACGACCAGGTTTGAGTTTGAATTGTAAACCTGGACAGTCCCTAGAAATTGCTCGTAATCTGGCCAAACTACTTGCACCAAGAGAATTAAAAGAGACGCAAGTCCTTTTCATTCAAGGTACTTTCCAACCTCAACTCCATGATTTTAGTGACATAGCCTCATTACAACGCTTCATTAAGTTGAACCAATCCGACTGGCTGGTTGAAATGCTGGCAACAGAACGATTTACTAGTTACTTCCAACCAATTGTCTCAACTAAAGATACATCGCAAATTTTTGGATATGAATCGCTCTTGCGAGGGCTGGATGAAGAAGGTAATTTAGTGCTACCGACACCAATTTTAGAGTTAGCAACCGAAGCCGGACTCATGGCACAACTCGACCAAGTTGCTCGTCTGAGCGCAATCACTCAATTCAGCCGCTATCAAGTGAATGGGCACATCTTTATCAATTTTGCACCAACGTCACTTTATGACCCAGCTTTTTGCCTACGTAGTACGGTAGAGGCAATTGATACTGCCGGAATTTCCCACGATCGCGTTGTTTTTGAAGTCGTAGAGTCAGACAATCCTCAAGATTTAGCCCACCTCAAGGCAGTGCTTCAATACTACCGGAATGCTGGATTTTTAGTCGCTCTTGATGATCTCGGTTCTGGCTATTCCAGCCTAAACTTGCTGCATCAGTTACGTCCAGACTTTATCAAGCTGGATATGGAGTTAATTCGAGATGTACATCAAGACCTTTACAAAGCATCGATTACCGAGAAGCTTCTAGAGATTACTCAAAAATTAAACATCCAGACTGTTGCTGAAGGAATTGAGTGCATTGAGGAACTGAATTGGTTGCGAGAACGAGGTGCAAATTTTGCTCAAGGCTATTTGATTGGTAAACCCAGTGCAGTGCCTGTCACTACAACCCCTCAGTTTGATCCAATCGTGTTAACTGTAGCATCGGCACATTCTAAGATAGTTGAGCAGCGTGTCCAACACCAAAGCGAGTCTGAGCGAATTGTTGCGGCTGTAACGCAGCGCATTCGTCAATCGTTGGAGTTAGACGAGATTTTGCAAACCACAGCAACGGAAGTGCGACAACTGTTTGAGGTAGACCGAGTGCTGATTTACCAGTTTGAGCCAGACTGGAGTGGGTTAGTCGCTGTAGAATCCTTAGCAGAAGGGTGTATGTCGATTTTTGGATTTCACGTCATGGACACGTGCTTTAAATCCACGCGTGCAACTTACTATCAGCAAGGTAACACCAGAGCGATCAAAGACATTGAAAATGCGGGTCTATCACCGTGTCATATTGACCTCCTCAGAAGTCTGCAAATCCGGGCAAATCTTGTCGTACCTATTTTGCAGCAAGAGCGTTTGTGGGGACTGTTGATTGCTCACCAATGCCGTCATCCCAGAAAATGGCAGCAATCAGAGATTAACTTGTTTAACCAGTTAGCAGGTCAAGCTGCGATCGCTATTCAGCAATCAGAACTTTACCACCAATTACAACAAGCAAACCAGGAATTACAGCGCCTTGCCTGTTCCGATGGTCTAACCCAAGTGGCAAATCGACGCTGCTTTGATGACACGTTAAACACGCAGTGGCAATGGTTGGCACGAGAGCAAGGTTCGCTATCTTTGATTTTGTGTGATGTCGATTACTTTAAGCTTTACAACGATACGCATGGGCATCTGGCAGGAGATGATGCACTTAGACAGGTTGCTAAGGCAATCTCTCAGACAGTTAAACACCCCGCTGATTTAGTGGCTCGTTATGGTGGAGAAGAGTTTGCAGTTATTCTGCCGAATACTAATATTGAAGGGGCCATTACAGTTGCAAGAGATATTCAGATCAATGTTAGTGCATTACAAATGCCTCATCCCCATTCTCAAGTCAGTGAATTTATTACCCTAAGTCTTGGTGTAGCAACCATCACTCCTCATAGCCAATTATCTCCTGCAACCTTAATTGCTGCTGCTGACCAAGGACTCTATCAGGCAAAAGCACAAGGAAGAAATTGTGTGGTGCAAATGGATTGTAAGAATGCTGATGCTAAATAATCCTCTTTTATCCCGTCTACCAGCTTTCGTTGGAAGGATCATCATTTCCCCCTGACAGTGCCAGTATAGCTAAGTGCTGAGTGCTGAGTGCTGAGTAAAAATCCAGTTTTTTCAGGACTTTGAGCAATCAACACTGTCCTAATCTGTGTGACTACGGCTATAAATCTTTTTCACAGCTAGCCGTTCCTGAAATGACTTTTTAGGAATCTTAATGGAACAAAAATCTTTTCTCAATTGGCTAAATTCAAGAGTAATCATCTTCAGCATCGCTTAAGTAAAGCGGCATCAATAATTAAAGGTTTGTAGTGAGTTCAAATGAGGGCTGAAGCCCTCACTAAAAAATAACCTCAAGATTTTTACATTACTTAATTTACTTCGATTTATCCTCACTTACTTAGAGTTGGTGAAGATAAAACGAAAATTGAACATATAAATAAAATGTTAATGGCTTGACAAGGTGTGATTATATGAAATAATAATCATCTATGTATAGAAATACTTGATGTGATCAATATATTTTCGTATACAACTGTTAAATTAATTCAGTTTTCTGTTCATATATGAATATATTAATTATTTTGGCTGAAGTCAGCTTAATAATCTTTGTTTTTTTATTAATGAACTGGGTTTTCAGCAAATTATTCAAGCTATTTACTAAAACCTTTATACCTAAAAGCGACAATAGAAGTATCAAAACCCTCCGCCGAAATATCACAGGGTTATTGTTACTTGCTTGCGTGGTGTCGTGCATTATGATTGTGGGTGCTAATGCTTATCTAGTTTATCAGGGCGAAAACCTTCAGCAATACACACTGTTGTTGATTGAGCGTATCCCATCAGGATTTTGGGTGACATTAGGAATTGGCATAGCTCAGAGTCTTGGCACTTTGATTTTAGCGGCGATCGCGCTGAAATTTCTAAAATATTGGCTGAAGGTAGCTAGCGCTCGCACTAAGAACTTAGAAAAAAATACTGCTGACGATGAAAGCATTGATGCTTTCTTTAACGCCTTCTATGACAGAATCAGTGGTGGAATCTGGCTGTGGGCTACCATCTTGTGTGCCCATTTTCTCAAATTGCCAGCAACGGTTTCGGAATATTTGTACATTGCGCTGCGAATCTATCTAATCATGGCCGTCGGCTTGCTTATACTTAAAGCAGTCGCTGCGATCGTTGATAGCCTAGATGCTCTCAGCATCAGATACTCCAATCCTGATAACCTGCTAAGATTCTATGATCGCCTCCGACACCTGATACCTTTTTTAAAGCGCTGCTTGGAATTTGTCATTTATGTCTGCATGGCAACATTGGTGATTCAGCAGGTGCAGTTAATAGCCAATGTCGCAACTTTTGGCCCGCGAATTATCAAGATAATTGGTATCATCTTCATTAGTCGCGTCTTGTTTGAGGTCGTTTACTTACTTATTGAAGAGGTGCTGTTCAAAGAGCAGAATCTAACTGATATTCAAAGAAGTAGACGCCTGACGCTCGTTCCTCTGTTTCGTAGTTTCTTACAATACTTAATTTACTTTGGTGCTACAGTTTTCATTCTCTATGCCCTGAGTATCGATCCAACTCCCATACTTGCGGGTGCTGGTATTGTCGGCATCGCTGTAGGTTTAGGGGCACAAACACTAATTAATGATATTGTCTGCGGCTTCTTTATTTTGTTTGAAAATTACTACTTAGTAAGTGACTATATTGAAGCTGGAAAGGTTGAAGAAAAAGTTGTCGAAGGTATTGTCGAGGCAATTGAACTCAGAACTACTCGTATTAGACATCCTAATGGTCAATTGCAGATTATTCGCAATGGCGATATTGGCTCAATTACTAATTACTCCAAACAGTATATTTTTGCAGTAGTAGAAGTTGGTGTGCCTTATGATTCCAACTTAGCGCATGTTTACAAAGTCATTGAGGAAGCGGGAGAGCAGTTAAAAGCAGACTACCCAGATGTACTCGAAGCCACACAAGTGGATGGAGTCGAAAGCCTGGGAGAGTCTAACTTGTTGCTGCGGACATTGACGAAAGTAAAGCCAGGAAAACATCTTCAGATTCAGCGCGTTCTTCGGAAGATTTTTACGAATGCACTGCTGCGGGAAGGAATTGTAATTACCGTGCGCGCTGAAAGTGCCGAAGGTTAATTTGGCACTTTTTTCTACATTAGATTAGGCGGATTTATAGTTATTAATATTTACACAAGCCGTATGCTTACTGTCCCAATCACAGCTCTAACTAATGTCGCCCAGCGAGCGACTGAAGAATTAAAGTTTGATATATTAGCTCCAGTAACTACTACAGATGAAATAGAAGCAATCAACCAAGCTTATTCATAAGCAAAAAGCAAAACTGTTTAATAAAAAATAGACTTGAGTTATATATCCCCACCTCAAATATTTTAAGCGCATAATAATGCACTATGTCCAGCAACGAGGTTTGATAAAACTGCATTTCAAGTTCTGACCTCGGTACTATAACTGGTTTGTGGAAGGAACAGTCTCCTTACGATAGGAGGGCGCTTAAGACTGGTATCGTCCGGGTCGTTTTTTTAGGGGTCATCTCGCCTACATAATACATAACTATCTTGTACAGAAGGAGTCCCAACAGAGATGGGGGATTTGTGGAGTTAGCCTCAAGAGCTAACGCACCATTAGGATGTTAAAACCCCAGAGATTCCTTTACACTTTGACCAAACACTCTAGTAGTTCGCCAAGTTCACTTGGCGGGGTAAAGGGGAAGGGGAAATGGGTAAAGGGTTTAAATCCCTTACCCTTTTCCCTTTCCCCAGTCCTCACTTAGCATTTTTGGGTTGGCAGACTACTAGTTGCGCTAAAAATCGTGAGGAAGCGGAAGTTATCGGTTCTATCAGGGAAATCGTTAATGGTAGAGAGAAGTGCGAGTATGTGCTAGAAAAAATGGCGTCTTTTTCTGTGCATCTGGTGACTTTGACAATCTGATCGGGCTATTGTAATCATGGTAACAGCAGGTGTGAAAAATCAGCTTTTGTCAAGAATAGCTTGGGCGACAACTTCATCGGTGATCAGTCCCGTAATCAACTTGCCATGCAGAGCCGCCAAAATTGACTCTACTTTTTTCACACCTCCTGCAATACCGATAATCAGCCGTTGGGCAGTTTGTTCGAGCGGGACACCGGCAACTCGGCTGTTAGTTGCACCTTGAATTAAGACTCCTTGGCGATCGTATGCCCATCCTGCAATTTCCCCAACTGCCCCCAGTTCAATTAATTGGGTCACTTCATCGTCATTAATGAATCCGTCTTGGTGTAACGGTGCATTCCAATCAATTGGGCTAATACCTACAAAGGTTGCTTTGGCTTGCTCCACAAGGGTTTTTACCGTGATAAACGATCGCTGCGTCTGCAAGAGTTCTCGTTCTTCAATACTGGTCGCTACGACTGGAGTTGGAACTGGATATACTTGGGAACCAACGCGATCGGCCAAATGCATCACTACTTCATAACGACCTGCACGCCCATACTGAGACATATTCCCAACTATTGAGACAATCTTATGCTGAGGTTGATTCATGGATGGGATTTGCTCCACCATCGATCGCAAAGTCCGACCGGTGGAAAATGCCAGGATTGTTGGAGTTTTAGCAACAAGGTACGTCTCTAAGTGAGTGGCAGCACATACGCCAAGCCCGTTCAATGTATCGCCACTCCCTGCATCACTTGGAACTACTTCACAAAGGGATAGTTCAAATTTGTCTCTGAGCGATTCAGCTAGAGCAATACACTCGCTCAGGGGATGATCGAGCCGAAATTTGATCAGTTTTTCACTCACCGCTAGTGCGACCAAACGCTGTGCTGCCTGCCGGGACACGTTCAGCTTTGCCGCAATCTCTTCCTGTGTGTTTCCAGCAATGTAGTAGAGCCAAGCTGCATGAGCTGCTTGGTCTAACTTGCGATCGCGCCGCTCTAAAAAGGGTTCTTTCATATTCCACCTTTAGGAAGTATGCATCCCCCAAAAGAGTAGATAATTTATTTGAATATCTGCTCAAGGACACATGTTTTGCTCAAATTTTTGTGTATACGTTATCACATTCTACGTTAATAAAAGTAGTCTGAAATAAACTCAAGCGCAGCAAAACATTGCAGTAATAATCGTGGAGGCTGACAATATTACTAACTTGGCAATACCCGTTTTCCCTATTGCCCGCCAGTAAGCTCCAAATTAAAGCCCGTAATGTAGCTTGCTTCATCGCTCATGAGAAATGCCACACTGTTGGCAACTTCTTCAAGGCTCCCCAAACGCCGCATTGGTACTGAATTAATCATTTGCTGCTCTACTACTTTAGGATCGGCATCAAAGTACTGTGACCCTACACCTGCTTGCAATTCGGTCTGCCGCGTCCACATCATACCAGGGCCAATCAGCGCAGGCGAGAGCGCATTCACCCGAATGTGGTAAGGAGCCAAGTCTTTTGCTGCTGTTTGAGTTATCCCAATGACGGCAAACTTCGAGGCTGAGTAGGCAATCATATTTGGAGGGCCAACCACTCCTGCATAGCTTGCCATATTAACGATCGCTCCTTTGCCCGATTTACGCAAGTGTTGTGCCGCAGCCTTGAGAACGTGAAAAACTCCGACAACATTGATGTCGATGACCTTTTGAAAATCCTCCTCAGGATACTCATCGGTTTTAGCAAATACTCCTTGATAACCCGCATTGTTGAAAATATAGTCGATCCGTCCAAATTGCTCTACAGCACCAGAAAAGGCTTGAGCAACTTCCTCAGAAGCGGTGACGTTACAGCGAAAGCTAAGAACTGGAACTTTATAAACTTCCAATTCGTGAGAAACCTCTGCCATCTTCGCTTCGTTTAAGTCTAGGAGTACTACAGCTGCACCATCTGCGGCAAAACGCTTTGCAGTAGCTCGACCAATATCACCAGCACCGCCCGTAATCAAAATCGTCTTGCCAGCAAAGTCATAGCTTGCTTTAGCTGTCATATCTTCAACTCCTTGTGAATATATGTTGCAAATAGTGTTTAAGTGTCCAGTATTTAAGATCAGCTAGTATGATTCAATTATTGGGACTTTGCCCAATAGTAGAGCATAAAATCATTTTTCTTCTATGATTTTAATACTAAAGGAGCTGTGCGATGCGTATGCCTCGCTTCGCTAAAATCTTGGTTTCATTCTTCGTTGGAGTGATGCTGGCACAACTGCTACATGCCTGTGCGGGTTCACAAGCAGCAGCGAAAACAAGGCTGACGATCGCTACTGTCAATAACGGCGACATGGTGGTTATGCAAGGGCTTTCCCGCAACTTTGAACAAGCCAATCCAGATATTCAACTGCGGTGGGTTGTCTTGGAAGAAAACGTGTTGCGTCAACGCACCACCACAGACGTTGCTAGCCAAGGCGGACAATTCGATGTCCTGACAATCGGTTCCTATGAAACGCCGATTTGGGCAAGACGGGATTGGTTAAAATCATTGGATCTACCCGCAAGTTACGACGTGAACGACCTGATAAAACCCATCCGAGAAGGGCTTTCCAACAACGGCAAACTCTATGCTGTGCCTTTCTATGGGGAGAGTTCCATGCTGTATTACCGAAAAGACTTGTTTGGAAAAGCAGGGATTACGGTTCCCGAACAACCAACCTATCCCCAAATCAGAGAATGGGCGAGTAAGGTTCACGATCCAGTACATGGAGTTTATGGTGTTTGTCTGCGTGGAAAACCCGGCTGGGGCGAAAACATGGGGTTTGTGTCCACATTGGTCAACACCTTTGGCGGACAGTGGTTTGATATGAAGTGGCAACCCACTATAAATACTCCAGCCTGGAAAGAAGCGATCACTTTCTATGTCGATTTGCTCAACAAATATAGCCCACCGGGTGCGAGTTCCAATGGATTCAATGAAAATCTGGCCCTATTCTCAACGGGTAAGTGCGGTATGTGGGTAGACGCAACCGTTGCCGCAGGGCTATTATCCAACCCGAAAGAATCTCAAGTCTATGACAAAGTTGGCTTTGCCCGTGCGCCAATTGAGAGATATCCAAACGGCTCGAATTGGCTCTGGGCTTGGGCATTAGCGGTTCCAAAAACCTCAAAATCTCCCGAAGCTGCTCAAAAGTTTGTTGCTTGGGCAACCTCTAAGGAATACATTCAATTAGTTGCTAACCAAAGTGGTTGGGTTAGTGTACCACCAGGTACGCGAACTTCCACCTATAACAATCCCAACTATCAAAAAGCTGCACCCTTTGCTTCGATTGTGCTGAGGTCGATCCAATCTGCTGATATTAGCCGTCCAGCCGCACAACCAACCCCTTACAAGGGTATTCAATATGTAGATATTCCCGAATTTCAGGCGATCGGTTCTTCGGTCGGGCAAACTATGGCAGCAGCCTTGACTAATCGCCTTTCGGTCGATGAGGCGTTGGAGCGATCGCAGAGTTCGACTGAACGGTTTATGAAACACACGGGTTATATCGAGTAATTCTAAACTGTTCCACATCTAACTTGCACACAGTCAGCAGCTGGGATACTTATTAATTCTAGGTTTTTGATTTTGAATTTTGAATTTTGAATTGTTATTATGTTTTCTTCAGTAGCTGTCAAGCGCCACCACGAAACGCCACCCACTAGGCAACGAACTAAGCGACAGGCATCAACCTTACCTCTAGTTGCGCCTTCGGTCATTGCTCTGCTGCTATGGATGATTGTGCCTCTGGTGATGACGCTATGGTTTTCCTTTCAGAGGTATAACCTGCTCAATCCAGATGCACGCAAATTTATTGGAATTGAAAATTTCACGTTCATCTTGAGCGATCCAGGTTTATGGACTTCGATCGCCATCACAATAATTCTGGTTGTGTCGGTTCTAGCGATCACAATTGCTCTAGGCACACTCCTGGCAATTCTATTTGACCAGGACTTTTATGTCCAGGGGATTGCGCGGGTACTGGCGATTTCTCCGTTTTTCGTCATGCCCACAGTCAGCGCCTTAGTCTGGAAGAATATGCTGATGCATCCAGTGAATGGGCTATTTGCTCAATTCACAAGAAGTTTGGGTTTGGGGGCGATCGATTGGTTTGCAGATTTTCCCCTGCTTGCCATCATTATCATTGTTTCGTGGGAATGGCTTCCCTTTGCTCTGCTGATTTTATTGACGGCAATTCAATCACTCGACCATGACCAGCTAGAAGCAGCCCGGATGGATGGAGCAAATGCGATCGCTCTATTTCGTTTCGTCATGCTACCGCATCTGAGCCGCGCCATTGCTGTAGTCGCCATGATCGAAACGATTTTCTTTTTGACTATCTTTGCAGAAATCTTTGTCACCACAGGAGGCGGCCCCGGAGTGGCAACAACCAACCTTGCCTATTACATCTTCCTGAGAGCCTTGCTGGAATTTGATGTCGGCGGAGCCTCGGCGGGTGGATTAATCGCGGTAATTCTTGCCAACATCGTGGCAATTTTTCTGATGCGTAGTGTTGCACGTAATTTGGATACATAACTATGGCACAAAAAACCTTGAAGCGCTTGCTATTTACCTTGCTCGGTTGGTTTGTTGCTTGCAGCTTGTTTTTCCCGATTTTCTGGATGTTTCTCACCAGTTTTAAAACGGAGGTGGCGGCGGTTGCAACTCCTCCTCAGTTATTTTTCCAGCCCACATTAGAAAATTATGTGGCGATCCAAGATCGGGCAAATTATTTCAACTATGCCCTCAACAGTGTGGCGGTTTCACTCGGATCGACCATACTCGCGCTGCTGCTTGCCGTACCTGCCGCTTATGCGATGGCGTTCTTCCCAAGCAAACGTACTAAGGGAACCTTGCTGTGGATGCTTTCTACTAGAATGCTGCCACCCGTTGGTGTGTTGGTGCCGATTTACATTTTGTGTCGCAACGCTCGTTTGCTGGATACCCGCATCGGTTTAATTATTATTTACACCTTGATCAATTTGCCAATTGTCGTCTGGATGATTTATAGCTTTTTTAGGGACGTTCCCAAAGATATCCTGGAAGCTGATCGCATGGATGGGGCAAACACACAGCAAGAACTGATTCATGTTTTACTGCCACTGGCATTACCTGGAATCGCTTCCACAGCATTACTTTCAATTATTTTGTCCTGGAATGAAGCCTTCTGGAGCCTCAACCTTACAACAGCTAATGCCGCTCCTTTAACTGCATTTATTGCCTCATTTTCCAGCCCTCAAGGATTGTTTTGGGCAAAACTTTCGGCAGCATCAACCCTGGCGATCGCACCTATCCTGATTTTCGGCTGGCTGAGTCAACGGCAATTAGTTAGGGGTCTGACATTTGGTGCTGTGAAATAATCATCTGCTTTTCTGAAACTCCTTAACATAAAATTCTATGTCAACAGTTGCTTTAAGAGATATACATAAACAGTATGCTGATACTGAGGTGATCAAAGGCATCGATCTTGATGTTGGCGATCGCGAATTTGTTGTATTTGTCGGCCCGTCCGGTTGTGGAAAATCAACCTTGCTCCGGATGATTGCCGGACTAGAAGAAATTACCTCCGGCAAGTTGTTGATTGATGGAGAGGTAGTGAATGATGTACCTCCAGATAAACGTGGTTTGGCAATGGTATTTCAAACCTACGCCCTTTATCCTCACATGACCGTAGCGGAGAATATGGCATTTAGCCTCCGGCTTGCAGGTGTGCCAAAAGCCCAGCGTTATGAAAGGGCGCGTGAAGTCGCTCGTGTCCTGCAACTGGAACCACTGTTAAACCGCAAGCCCAAAGAGCTATCGGGAGGACAACGCCAACGGGTAGCGATCGGTCGTGCCTTGGTTCGCAATCCCAAAGTGTTTTTATTTGATGAACCACTGTCAAACCTGGATGCAGCTTTGCGTGTGCAGATGCGGATTGAACTTGCTAGCTTACATGAGAGCTTGCAAGCCACCATGATTTATGTGACGCACGATCAGGTGGAAGCCATGACACTTGCTGACAAAATTGTAGTGTTGCAGGGCGGCATTATAGAACAAGTCGGTTCGCCACTAGAACTTTACCACCATCCCCGCAATCTATTCATTGCCGGATTTATTGGTTCACCTAAGATGAACTTTATTTCGGTAACAGTAACAGCCGTCAATGACTCTGGTATAAGGGTCAAACTTCCTGGTGATACCAGTGTAATGATTCCGGTGAAGCCTGGAAAACTGTCGGTTGGAGATCAAGCTACATTGGGGATTCGCCCCGAACATCTGCGACTCGACCGCAATAACCCAAGCGTGAATGGCGAAGTGTTAGTTGTAGAACGATTGGGTGGACAAACCTATCTCTATGTCAAGATTGAGGGGGGAGACACCGTAGTAGTACAAACAGACGGAGATAATTCCAGCCAGTTACGCGATCTCGTTCCTATCCACATTAGCGGCGAGCTTTGCCATCTGTTTGACTTACAGGGTGAAGCAGTTTCAAAAAGTCGTCGTCACCAACTAGCATAAATAAGATGAACAGCAATACCAGCACAGGCTCAACA
This sequence comes from Nostoc sp. DedQUE12b, assembly GCF_034530835.1. NCBI lineage: Bacteria > Bacillati > Cyanobacteriota > Cyanophyceae > Nostocales > Nostocaceae > Nostoc > Nostoc sp. DedQUE12b. The sequence continues at coordinate 20,416 of NZ_JAVRCI010000026.1, forward strand.
ATCAAGCTGAATCAAGCATCCCTGTCTCATTTACCTGGAAACGTGCGCGTACCCAAGTATGATCGCCATCAAATCACTAATGGAATTGTGCATATTGGGGTTGGTGGATTTCATCGATCGCACCAAGCACTCTATCTCGATAATTATTTCCATCAGAATCCTGGTAGTGATTGGGGAATCTGTGGTGTTGGATTGCTGGACTCTGACTATGACAGGCGTATAAGGGATGCGCTGCTGTCTCAAGATTGTTTGTATACCTTAGTTGAGCAATCGCCCCAAAGCGATCGCGCTCGAATCATCGGTTCCATCACTCGATACTTGTTTGCACCAGACGATCATCAAGCAGTCATCGAAGCAATGGCAAGTCCCGAATGCCGAATTGTAACTTTAACAATTACTGAAAGTGGTTACTACTACATCGAAGGAAGTGGCGAATTAGACGTAAACTACCCAACGATTCAGCACGATTTGCAACATCCTGACCAACCAATCGGCACATACGGTTTTTTGACCGCTGCACTCGAAAAGCGTCGTCAACAGGGGTTAGCGCCCTTTACAGTCCTGTCCTGTGACAACATTCAGGGCAACGGCAACATGGTACAGAAAATGCTAACGACATTTGCCCAAATGCGCGATTCAGATTTAGGACGTTGGATTGCTGAATACGTTACCTTTCCCAACTGCATGGTTGATCGCATTACTCCGATGACGACCCCAGCAGATATCAAAATGGTGGCGGAATTTGGTATTGATGATGCATTTCCATGCGTAGCAGAGCCTTTCACCCAGTGGGTAATCGAAGATACCTTTTGTGCAGGCAGACCTGATTGGGAATCCGTTGGCGTACAGATGACTAACGATGTTCATCCCTACGAGATGATGAAAATTCGGCTGCTCAACGCCAGTCACTTGTTAATTGGCTATCTCGGCTCTTTGGCAGGGTATACCTATGTTTATGAAGTTATGGCTGATCCCTTGTTTGAGCAAGCAGTGGCTAAGTTGATGGATGAGGTAACACCAACGCTCCAGCCTGTTCCTGGGATTGATTTAGACGATTATAAAAAGACTTTAATTGAACGGTTTTCCAATCCTAAAATTCGCGATCAACTTCCGCGCCTGTGCCTAAATGGATCAGCTAAAATTCCTAAGTTTGTTTTGGGATCGCTCCGCGATCAATTACAACTTGGAGGTGCGATCGATTACTTAAGTTTAACGATCGCTGCTTGGTGTCGGTACCTCACGAGTCAGGATAAACAAGGGCAACCTATTCCCATTGATGATCCATTAGCAGACATCCTCATTCAACACGCCAGCTTGAGCAAATTAGATCCTAAGCCATTGCTCAGTATATCTGAAATTTTTGGAGATTTAGTAGAGTCACCACGTTTCGTCGAGGCTGTTGCTGACCAGTTGCGTAGTTTGCATGAGTTCGGTGTTAATGGAACATTAGTCCGATTCTCGCAAGCACACTAAGGCATTATCAACTTCATGAGCGATTTGTAGCTTTATTAAGCAACAAATCTAATTTGAGATTCTTAACTTTTAAGTATTTGAGGACTAGCCTAATGCTGCTTGGCATAGATTTAGGAACAGGCTCTGCTAAGGCATTGCTCCTAGCGACAGACGGAACCGCTATAGGTGAAGCATCAAGCTCTTATCCTGTTCATGCACCTCACCCTGGATGGGCTGAATCGGAGCCAAGGGATTGGTGGTCAGCTGTTGCCTTAGCTGTGAGGAAGGCAGTGGGAAATCATGCCGATCAAGTACAGGCGATCGCACTTTCAGGGCAGATGCACGGTGTTGTCCTAGCTTCGGAGTCGGGTGAGCCACTGCGTCCTGCTATCCTCTGGGCAGATAGTCGTAGTACCACACTTAACGCTTATCATTCGCTTGATGCAACTATTCTAAAGCGATTGGGCAACCCGATTACGGCTGGAATGGCTGGCTCAACTTTGCTGTGGCTACGAGAACACGAGCCTACTGTTTACGCCCAAGCGCGTTGGGTACTCCAGCCAAAAGATTGGCTACGGTTACGGCTGACTGGAGAAGTTGCAACCGAACCATCTGACGCTAGTGGTACTTTGCTTTACGATGTTGTATCGGACAACTGGGCTTGGGATGCAATCTCAGCCCTGAATCTGCGTTGTGATTGGTTGCCGAAAATTATTCCCTCTAGTGCGATCGCAGGTTACTTAACAACTGATGCTTCAGAGCATCTTGGCTTAAGAGTTGGCTTAAGAGCGATCGCTGGTGCTGCGGATACAGCAGCAGCCGCACTTGGTAACGGACTACTAGAGCCTGGTTTGGTTCAACTAACCATTGGCTCAGGTGCTCAAATCATTACACCTCGCTCCCAACCAATTCTCGATCCTCATGGTCGCACACATCTATATCGAGCCGCCGTACCTAACGGGTGGTATACTCTTGCAGCAATGCAAAATGCGGGGTTAGCGCTTGAGTGGGTGCGAGGTATCCTTGGCTTGAGCTGGGAGCAAGTCTATACTAAAGCGTTTTCTGTTCCCCCAGGATGTGAAGGGTTGACATTTTTGCCATACCTCACAGGTGAGCGAACTCCACACCTTGACCCCTATGTACGCGGGGCATGGGTGGGGCTTGGACTTCATCACACACAGGCGCACATGATGCGGGCGGCTTTAGAGGGAGTTGCTTTTGCCTTGCGACAAGGTTTTGCAGCACTTGAGGCAACAGGTTTTAAAGCCACAGAACTGCGTTTAGCAGGCGGAGGAACGGCAGAAATGCCTTGGAAACAATTACTGACTGATGTATTGAGAATACCTCTCTATGCAACTACCGTTGCTGCTGCATCTGCGCGTGGTGCTGCTCTATTGGCGGGTATCGGAATTGGCGTATATGCAGATGCTAATGACACAAGCAAACTGGCAGCCGCACCAACGCTTGTTGCAACTCCCCAGTCAGTTGATTCAGCCTTAGAATATGCTTGGATGCGATATCAATCTCTTTATCCACGACTTAAAAAAATCTCATAGAAGTTATGCCTTAAGACCGTAGCACTAAAAGGTATTTACAGAATAAATTGTTAAGATGAGCCTGTTTAACATCAAGTCAAGAAAAGAAGTGAGCTTACTAAGAGCATAAGTAGTGGCTTTCATAAATCTCAACTAACTAGGCCATTTGCCGAGCCATTAACTGGGCAAATAGACCTTCAACAGCAGCAAGTTCCTCAAAAGTTCCTTGTTGGGCAACCCGGCCTGCTTGCAGTACATAAATACGGTTAGCGTTGCGGATGGTGCTAAGTCGATGAGCGATCGCGATTCTGGTAACTTGTAACTTATCCAAGCTTTCACTGACAATCGCCTGGGTTCTGTTATCTAGCGCACTGGTAGCTTCATCGAATAACAAAATGCGGGGTTTTAAGGCCAAAGCGCGAGCAATCAATAATCGTTGTCGTTGCCCTCCAGAGAGATTGCCGCCTCCTTCACTAATCACAGTATGCATAGACATGGGCATGGCTGCAACATCGTCAGCAAAGCCAGACATCCGCGCTGCCTCCCAAGCTTCATCAAGTGTGATCTGAGCGCCGCTAGCAATATTGTCGAAAATAGAAGCTGACATAATCCGGCCATTTTGCAGAACGACACCTAACTGTCGGCGCACTGCCTCAACATCCAATCCAGACAAATCTTGACCATCATAATAGACAGTGCCATCTTCAGGAGTCTCAAACCCCAATAGCAATCTAAATATAGTAGATTTACCGCTCCCAGAACCGCCTACAAGTGCAATAAACTCCCCAGGCTCGGCATACAGACTCACATTATCTAGGATCAGAGGGCCATCTTGTCGGTAGCGGAATGTGGCATGATCTACAGCGATTTTGCCTGTGAGCTTACCAGGATCAGCTTTGCACAGATCCACTTCTGGTATAGTTTCTAAAATTGGTTGAGCGCGTTTCCACTGAGGGACAACTTGCAAAGCGCCGGTAACTGTATTGCTTACGTCTGTAGTACCTTTAATAAAAGTACCAAACGCACTGTTAAAAGCTAGGAAAGTCCCAATTGTCAGTCCGATCGCACCTGTAGTCTGAGCCTCCTGAAGCTGTTGGATGGTAAACCAAAACAGGATGCCAGAAGTTACCGTGGGCATGACTGTATTGAAAAGGGCAACACCATCTTCAACATTCTGGGTGCTAAGTTCCAGTTTTATTTGCCGGCTGTAGTTTTTACTCCAAGAAGCGAAACCCCGCTCTTGCGCCCCAGCGACACGCAGTTTAGAAATGCCATTGATTAGTTGTACTGTCTGCCCAAAGATATTTCCCTTTATTTCCAGCAGTGGACGAACTTTGCGGACGAGGAGCATACCAGAGAGAGTCGTCACAACTACAACAACTACTGCTACAGCCACAGCAACTAAAGCTAATTTCCAGCTGTAGTAAAACAAAAGTCCTAAGTTTAATAATGAGAACAGACCTGTAATTAGAGTAATCAGGGTTGTGCCACTTAGTAGGCGACGGATTGTACTAATCGATGTCACACGAGACTGAAGATCCCCTGTGGTGTACTGGCGGAAAAAGGATACTGGCAAGTTTAGCAGCCGATCCCATACAGCAGCTTGGGTGGAGGCATCGGAAACTGTTTCCACACGCAAAAGTGCGAATCCTTGAGCCAGCCGAAATACTGCCGTCCCAAAAGCTGCAACCAGCAACCCCAAACCAACTTGTAGTAACAATCCGCGATCGCTATCTGGAATGGCGTTGTCAATTAAAATGGCAGTGGCGTGGGGTGTGAGCATACCCAGCAGTGTCGCGGCAATACCAGTTAAAAAAACGATTAGTATATCTCTGCCACGATTCTTCAGCGCGAACCGAAATAAATCGCTAGCGTTAAGAACTTTATCGGGCAAAGACCGATAAAACATATAAGCAACGGGCGCTAGTGTCGAAGCAATAAGGGCATCTACAGGATGACGAGTGCCAACGCTTGGATCAAAGATTTCGTAGCGAGTGGGAGAAACTGGCAGGAGTGCCACTGGTTGGTTGTCCTCTTGGGTGTAGGCAACCAAAGGGCCACAGTCCTTTGACCACCAGTTATCCCGCAACAAAATCTGTCGCATCCTTAACCGCGAAGCTCTAACAATTGCCTCCAATGGCTCCTTCACCCGCTTCAGGTTCTCTGACTTAGCTGGGGGGCGAATTTTCACACCTAAACACCTGCCCACAGCACCAGCAACAACTAACAATGGCGCACCTTCGAGGAAAAAGGTTGCTTCTTGAGTTCCTAAAGAAGATGCTAGTTCGCCTAGAGCTTCTGCTGTCACCTGACGATTGAGACGTTCCCGATCACTGAGCCGTTGCAGTTCTTCTTGCGTTTCCTGCTGTTCTAGGAAGTTGATATATTGCAGCAGTTGAGTATGAAACTGGGAAAGCCCCTCAAGCAAGATATCTGCGTTGCGGATGGCGCTTGTGGAAGCCGTGGCAAGCTGAACTTCCCCGTAAGCTTGTAACCATATACCATCGCTAAGGGGGAAAATTCCCGATGTCGGATCTAGAGTTAGTTCCTCAAGCCCCATCCAGTGGATATTTCCTTGCTGAATTTGTACCCAAGCGATCGCCTGGGGTTCTGGCTGGAGAGTTTGACCATCAATTAAAGAAAATCGTGCTTCTCCCACTGCTCGGACTTGAATTGCTGGGGTGGCAATATGGGAAAGTGTAGTGTTGATTTGCTCGACCCAACCCTCCACCAAAGCAACTATTCTAGTATCCCCATCAACAACTAACTCCCCAAAAAATTCCCGGTCTACCTTTAGCAATTCTGTTTCTCCCATCGGCACTGCTAAAAGTTGGCGGTGCTGATCAATACAGTCAGAAGCTGTTCCGAAAAGAGCTTCTTCGGGATGAAGAGTGAACAAATAACGGCGAGTTCCTTCTGTAATGCCATTTTTAATAGTGACAGCAAACAACGCTACAGAGCCGGACTGCACCACCCAAATGGTCTGCGGGTCGTCTAGCAGTATTGGTTCATTGCCTTTAAGGGTGTATAGTTGCCCCTCAAGGTCTTTGCCTCTGATTTGGTTGATGACCATAATTAAGCTCCCTCTTCACTGCTGATCAATCGTGAGTACACCCCCTCTACTTGCCACAATTCTTCGTGAGTGCCTCGTTGCACTACTTTTCCTCGTTCAAGGACGATGATTTCATCACAATCACGAATCGTGCTTAATCGGTGTGCAACAATTAAGCAGGTACATCCACGTCGCCGCAGATTTTGGTCAATAATTTTTTCCGTCTCCGAATCTAGAGCGCTGGTAGCTTCATCCATAATCAGGATTGAAGGATTATTAACTAAGGCGCGGGCTATTTCTAATCGCTGTCGTTGACCTCCACTTAAATTAGCCGCTCCTTCAATTAGTTCTGCATCAAATCCGCCAGATATGGAGAAAATTACATCATCAATCGCAGCATCCTTACTAGCCCGCACTAGATTTTTATCTGGTACTGTGGTATCCCATAAAGTCAAGTTTTCTCTGACAGTTCCGCCAAACATCAAAATATCCTGCTCCACCAAAGCGACGGAGTTAGTTAATATCGATTGCGGGATCTGGTTTCTAGGTTGACCATCAAAGCAAATTTCTCCTTCCCAAGGTTCGTAGAGTCCGCTTACCAGTTTGGCTATAGTAGATTTGCCAGAGCCGCTCCCGCCTACTATAGCTACTCGCCCTCCAGGCTTGACCGAAAGGCTAAAGTTTTCAATCAGAGGCGGATCTAAGCGGCTATAGCCAAATGTGACATTCTCTAGTTCGACGTACCCCTGTAATCTGGGCAGAAAAGATGAGTCAGATAAAAAGATTTTTTCTCCCCCTGCTCCCTGCTCCCTGCTCCCTGCTCCCCCTGCTTCCCCAGCTCCATCAATTGGGTTATCCAACACATCATCTAAGCGAATCAAATTGCCCTCCATTTCCTGAAGGGTACTACCGAAGTTGACAAGATTATTAACAGGTAGCAAAAAGCTCTGCATCAGTCCTTGAAAAGCTATAAGCATTCCAATGCTGAGGTGTCCATCCATCACTCGTAAACCACCTACAACTAATAAAGCCATTGATGAAAGGGAAGACAAAAGTGTAGGTAATATTGAGAAAGTCTGGTTTGTCACCCCCAGTTCTTGCTGAGAATTGATCGCCTTGGTGTAATACCCTGACCACCGCGAAAAAAAATCTGATTCCAACCCTGATGCTTTGAGAGTTTCTATACTTTGGAGAGCCGCTATAGATGCGCCAGCCGCTTTACCATACTCTTGGATTAATCGCTGATTAGCATCGACGCGCTGACGGGAGATCCACTGCAAGGTTAAGACATTCACAATAGCAAAACTAGCTACAACTAAAGTCAGTACCCAGTCATATTGGAGCATGACTAAAGCGTAAAAAATTACCATTACCGCATCAATGACTGTGGTCGCCAATCGCCCTGAAAGGACATCAGCAACTTGGTCGTTGAGACTGGTACGGTTACTAATTTCACCTGCGAACCGTTGAGCATAAAAACTAACTGGTAGGCGCAGGATGTGCCAGAGAAAACGGCTGGACATTCCCACAGACAGCTTGACTTTCAAGCGGCGTAGATAACGTAACCGCAGTAGTGTTAATACTCCTTGGAGGACTGCTGCGATCGCCATTGCCAATAACAACGGACGCAACCAGTGCTGCCGTCCTTGCACCAGAATTTCGTCTACAAACACTTGACTAAATACTGGTACAGCCAGCCCGACGAGTGTTAACAAAAATCCTGCGAGCAGACAGTAAATTAATACACCAGTAGCACCCTTTAGCCGTGACCACAACGATAAAATCAGGCTAGGTTTACGTCCCCCTTTTTCAAACTCCGGCCCTGGTTCCATAACCAGCACTACTCCGGTATACCCCTCGTCAAATTCCTGCCGGGACACCTTTCGCGGCCCAGTGCCTGGGTCATTCAGATAAACCCAAGCAGAGCTAAATCCTTCTACTACTAAGAAGTGGTTGAAGTTCCAGAACACAATATAGGGAGGGCTAAGGTCTGGAAGTTGATCCAGTTCCTTTTTAAAGCCTTTTGCTTGCATTCCATAGCTTCTGGCAGCTTTGAGGACGTTGGAAGCTTTGCTGCCATCGCGGGAGACTCCACACTCTCGACGCAGTTCTGGCAAAGGCACAATCCGACCATAGTAACCCAAAATAATTCCCAAAGCTGCGGCACCACATTCTACTGCCTCCATTTGCAAAAGCGTGGGTGTCTTTACCCGCTTGCCTGGATTTTTCAGCAGGTTTTGCAGGTACTGCAAAGGATTAATCGGTGCCACTAATGATGGATTAGTAGATACCACTGACAGACCTCAGAATAGGTAAAACAAACGTAATCGGCGCTCGCTCTTCCACCTTGACTCGTACAGATGTAGTCGTTCCGGAAGAGATTTTTAGCTGCGGCCCATTGGAAGAAGACCACTTATAACCGCTAAAAGTAGTAGAATCTGACTGCAAGTCAGCAAATACTTGAATAAGTGCCTCTTGCTTTTCCCCCACCAAACCTGCAACCACTTCAGGATTACCCACTACACTAGCGGCTGCTTCTCTGGTAATCGGAAATGGTGAGACAGTGGTAATCTTACCGACAATACCGCCAAAGCGTTCCCGTTTTACGGTTTGGGGTGTAATTTGCAGCCTCATACCTGGTTGAATTTTCTTACCTTCTCCAACCGGAAAATAGGTAATGCCAACCATTTTGCTAGATGGATTTTCTGCATCTATGCTTCCTAAACGGGTTCCAGCATTAATAACCTGCCCCGTTGTCACAGTGATTTCTAGAATACGCCCTGAGTGTTGAGAGATAATCTGGCTGTTATTGCCTAATTGTTGTTCTAGTCTGGCAATTTCTCGCTTGACTTCTTGAATCTCGTTTTTGCGAGTAGTTGCAGTTTGCAGGTCTTCTTGAGCGAGAGTAGCTACTTTACTGTTCTGTTCTTGCAACTGGGCTTGGATGTTTTTGATTTCGTTCAGATTTGAGAGATATTGCTGTTGTGCATCTGCTTCCTTAAGGTCTAGTTGCTTCAACTGAGATTGTGCCTCATCGATACTTGCACGGGCATTGTCATATTGTTGCCGCGCTTCTAAGACCACATCATCAGGAATCGCGCCTTCTTTTAAAAGCTTCTGGCGGTTTACTAATCTCTTTTTATGAGTAGGAAGCAGCCCTTGGAGCGTTTGTAAGCGTCGCTGTAAGTTGAGGCGATCGCGCCCGATTGACACTAGCCCTTTCTCCCTCAACACAGGTGTCAAATCCTGCACAATTTTGAGTCTTTGCTCAAGAGTTAAGCGTTGCTCTTGGATTGCCTTTGTATCAAGCTGCTGACGCTGACCTTGTAACAAACTAGCGTTGCGATCCTGATCTTCTAGTTGGACTAGTTTAGCTCGCGCTAGTTGTAGTTGCTTACGCAAGTCAACTTGGTCAACTGTTGCTAGTACATCTCCCTTCTTGACGACATCTCCAACATTGACATTTAGAGCAAGTAACTGCCCTGCACCTTTCGATTGCAACGGCAAAACGTTACGTGGATAAATCAGTACCCCTTGACCTTCCACGGTAATCGGAATCCGTCCATAGATACTCCAGACTACGGCAACTGCTACCAATGAGCCTAAAGCAGTTAGAGGCAGCCAGCTTTTAGGACTGACCACCTGCATTAATTGGTCTAGTCTTTCAGGAGAAGATAAACGCTCCAGTGACTCTTTTCGGAATAAGTTTTGCTTTTGTTCGACCATTTAGGATTCCTCGACAATCACTTCTGCTTGAACTGAGGACTGAAAAATTTGGTGGCGGGTCTAAATTCCTGATTAAAGACTACCGTTGGTGCTGAAGTTAAATGATTTACATAAAAAAACTAAATACCTGTTCTATTTAGAAGTGTAAGTAGTAAAATCTCTGAAAACAATCTACTTTTTTTTGATAAGACTAGCATTTTTTTAGATATAGTTTCTTGATAACAACGGATAGATTGTTAGATATTATTGTAAAAAATTATGTTTCAAAATAAAATCTATTTAAAGACACGTTTAGTAAATTAATTTGTAGCAGACCGAATCACTGGTCTAGAGTTAGGTGCTGATGACTATGGTGTGGAATTTAGCTTATTAGAGTTGTTAGTAAATTATTCGGAAGAGATTTTTTTGCGATTAGAAGTGTTACAATTATGGGGTTTTGTACCAGAGGTTTATACAGATACCCGTGTGGTAGATGTGCATATCTCTAGAAAAGCGGACAAAGGTAAAATCCGATCCTAATAACCCAGAATTTCTCCTGACAGCAAGAGGTAGTGATTATTTTTTCCTACGAATTATTTCTTGCTGTCAGGAATAGCAGAAAAATATGACTAAACTCATCTTGATTACAGGCATAAGCAAAGGTCTAGGTTATGCCATGACCGAGGGTTTTATTCAACAGGGACATACTGTTATTGGTTGCGCTCGTTCATCAGATGCGATCGATAAAATACGCCAAAAGTTTAGTGCTACCAATGATTTCACATCTGTAGACGTGGCAAATGAACAGCTTGTAAAAAAATGGGCAGAACACGTACTTCACAAATATGCACCGCCAGATATAGTGATTAATAATGCGGCAATTACTAATTACCCAGCACCTTTGTGGGAAATACCATCCGAAGAATTTTCTGATCTAATAGATATCAATATCAAAGGAGTAGTGAATATAATTCGCCACTTCGTACCAGCAATGGTGGAAAATAAACGGGGTATTATTGTTAACTTTAGTTCTGGCTGGGGACGTTCTACTTCAGCCCAAGTTGCACCATACTGTGCTTCCAAGTGGGCAATAGAAGGATTAACTCGTTCTTTAGCACAAGAATTGCCGACTGGTATGGCAGCTATACCCCTCAATCCAGGAATTATTTATACAGATATGCTCTCTATTAGTTTTGGAGAAGAAGCTGCTAATTATACACCAGTGTCCGATTGGGTATTGAAAGCTGTGCCATTTATTCTCAATTTAAAACCCAAAGATAACGGGATTCCTTTGACTGTACATTAAAAAGTCAATCTTAGTTGCAATCGTTGCCATTAGGTGTTGACAATTGAATTATCTCCGAAAAACGTGAATACTTAACCACATCGGTAGGAGCATAATCCGCCGACACTGCAATTAACCCAATTTTTAGATCCTCGAAATAAATCACACCCCCAATACGCCCTTCAACTTGGAAAGCTCCATGAAATAAATGATAGGGAGCTATGTAGATTAGGAAAAAGTCAGTAATCTTGATTGCCCTATCAAACATCTGCTGACCAGTTTTGTGAAGGACAGCATCTAAATATTCATTATAAACAGGCTCACCCAGGTCAGTGAATTCTGGCTGAGCCGCAAAATGATCCATATAAAATAACCAAATATCAGACAAGTCTGCAACGTCCGTCAGTTTTTGCTTAAGTTCTTGCAATCGGTCGATTTTCATAGTGTGCATCTTAAGGAGATAGGACAAACAGACAGCACTGTTAAAACAGTTATCAATTATATTTGTTATCAGTATCAAAATAAATCTAATTTTTTCTTAAACGGCTTAACATCCAATCAAATCTTGTTCCAGCCAATGCCATGCTATCTAAAATATTAGAATCTAGTTCATCTTCATATTCAATATTTTCATCCAGTGATTGACCTTTGCTATAAATGCGTCTGCCATAACCAAGCCGACTGAACATTTCCTGTAATCGATTTGCAAGCAAAGTAGCAATCACCCGATAAAATCGAGAAGCAAAACCTATATCCTGTTGTAATTTTGCTGCTAATTGTTGTCGAGGAATTGACAATACAAGCGAGTCTCCAATAGCCCTGATAGTTGCTCCCGGCAAACGGGTATCAATGAAAGCTGTTTCTCCGACGATTTCGCCCTTGGATAATCTTGCTATCTCTCTGCTTGTAGTTTCGTCACCTTCTAAAGCTGCAAAGGCACGAGTTAAAGGATTGCGTTCATCCTCAGAAACAGAAACTGTCATTGTTCCATCTAGTAGGATGTACAGTGCATCCACAGGGCCTCCCTCACGGATGAGTACTGTATTAGGGGCAATTTTTTGACTAGTACCTGTAGCAATCAGCCAATCGATGTCGCTATCATGCAATTGTTCTAAAACAAATAGCATATCTCTGAGCGTATTGCTCTTAACAAGTTTGCTATGACCAAGTTGAGTGATTCTGTTTGCAAGTAGAATAGTGATCGCTCGATAAAACCGACAAGCAAAACCAATATCCTGCTGCAATTTTGCCCTCAATTGGTGCCAAGAAATAGATATTATCAACGATTTTTCAGTTGCTTCAACAGTGGTAGCAGCTGGGCGAACATTAATAAACGGGATTTCTCCTACTATCTCACCACTTGATAGGCTACCAATCTCTCGTTTTAATGTTTCACTATCCTCCATAGCTGCAAAAGCTCGATCCAGAGCATTGTTTGTAGCTTGTGAAACAGTAATTGTGAATGTTCCATCGAGTATTATGTGTAAGGTATCTACGGCTTTTCCTTGCTGCACAAGGATAGTGCCAGCAGGTATTTCCTTTTTTTGACCTGTAGCGATCATCCAATTGATGTCACTATTACTCAATTCCTTAAGTAGAACTTCTGTCATAACTTATATAAATTTAAGTTCAGTTTCTGGATGCTCGACTTGCCCCTCTGTGAGAGTTGTCGGCAATTGGTCTAAAATTTTTTGGATATAGGAATGCGCCTGAGAGGCAGCCAATTCTTCTAATGTCAAATATGTCAAAGCTATTAACATAATCGGTTGACTATTGAGAGTTCTTAACTCGCCTCCATGTTCAGCATCAAAGCGTTCCAAATTCTCAGCAGCAGACTTCACCAATGCTTGCAGAATCTTAAATGCGCCCTCTGAAAGCGGCGGTTGACCTCGATAATTTTGCAATCTTCCTCCTTCTCGGTAATCTGGAAACGACTCCAGCCCCAGAAAACGCAAAAACCAATCAGCCCGATAATGTCCTATAGCCGCCACAATACCTCTGTAGTCAGCAATCAGTTCGTCGAGCAGATTGTTCCGCATCGAGCCGAATAAGCGCTGTGTCAAGTAGTGGGTACATTCATGTTCCAGCCGAATATTTAGGGAAATACGCCGCCATTCTGGTTCTGAAAGTCCGATGTCGTTGGCTGAAACATTGCTATAGAAACCGTCACTCAAAATAATCAACCGATCTTGATAGAGCTGCTTTTGCGGGATTAGTCGCCCAAATTCTTCTAACCAACTACTTTCGGAGCAGTTACCAAAATTTTTCACTGACCACTGTTGGCGATACTGGCGAACCCGATCCCAGTTGTTGAAACCAGTAACTATGCAAGCTCCCATAGAAGCGGGGACTGGTAGTGGTTCATTCCGCATTGTTAGCGCCTGTACCAAAAAAACAAAATCTTCTCGATTCCTGGTGAGCAAAACCGGGATAACTCCAGCCAAGCTTTGATGTAGGATCAACTGGAGTTGCTCAGGTTGCTGCAAAATCAAACCAGTCGCCTCGACCATACCATCCACTGAAGCACCCTTACGGGTAGCAAAGCGGTATGCCTCTGTTTGGCTAATGCCTTGGAGTATGGGAAACTTTAACTGTACCAACTTGGTTGATAAAGCTTGAAAGACTCCTACCTCTTGAGCCAAAGTGGCGTATTCTTCCCAGGCGGTTACATGGGGTTCGGGTGGAAGCGGAAACTTGGCGGGGAGTTTTGAAAAGCTGCGATCAAAGATGTTTTGATTGTAGGCAAGCAATTCTTCTGTCTCCAAGGCAGTAGCACCATAGTAAGCAAGTATATTAGTACGAAGTTGGTGTTGGTTCAAGTGCGATCGCCTCCCACTAATACCTCTTTTAACTCAACTTTATCCACAATCTGCCGAGCAATTTCTTGCACCGTCTGGCTAAAAGGATGGTCAGCGTAACGCAGGCAAAACAAACCACTGCTGGCTAACTGAATTATCTCTTCAGAAAGAGGCACAATACCAGCCACTGGAGTGTTGTAGATTGTCTCCATTTGTTGTCGGAGAGCGTTGAAATCCATTGCTGGTAGCACCTTATTAATTACTAGCAGCATTTTATCCACCTTTAATTTTTTCGCCACCTCCACCGTTACCGCAGTACCCTGAAAGTCTTGGCGGTCTGGACGCAGGATGACGACTAAGATATCAGAAATAGCGATCGCTAGTAAGGTTTCTTCATTCAAACCAGGGTGAGTATCAATCAACAAATAGTCCAGGTTGAGATAGCGGATTAGATCCTCAAAGCCGTCGTTGAGTTTGCCTACGTCATAACCCTCGCGTAAGATGCGGGAAATTTCCCCTGCCTTAATACTCGAAGGAATCAGGTAGAGGTTGCCATTTGCTCTAGATGTCTCCCCTTCCGCATTTAAAGTATGACTAACATCGTAGGCAGCATCTTTAATTACACAGCGCCCCCATAAGTAGTCATTGAGGGAGCGATTCATCTTGTCCTCGTCTAGACCAAAAATAATATGAATCCCTGGTGATTGAATATCGGTGTCAATAATACCTACACGTTTTCCAAGACGCGCAATAGTAGCGGCTAAGTTTGCAGTTAAATTTGATTTGCCTGTACCACCACGAAACGAATGAATAGATACAATTTTGGACATAATGTCATACTCCGAACAGTTATCAGTTATCAGTTATCAGTTATCAGTTAGCGCGACCTTTAAGATTTTGTGCTTTTTGGTGTAACTGTTGGAAATAGTCGGTTTCTGTTTCATCATTTTTGGGCATTCGCCCCTTGATTTTTTGCGCTTTTTGTTGCAGTTCCTGGAAATAATCTGTCTGTGTGATGTCAGCTACCTGACGTGCCTTTTTCGCTTCGTCAATTTCAACGTTTAATTCCATCACCTGCTGTTTGAGCTTCTGTTCTCGTGCTTTCACCTCTTGAGCCATTTGCAGGAAAACGCGCACTAGTTGACCAATATCATCATTCGCGTCAGACGCTTTAGCTAACTGATGAGTATCAAAATCATCCTGCTCTACCAGTGATTGTGCTGCTTTTGTTAGGGCACGAATCGGTTTGGCAATACTTTGCGCTAAAATCAAGGCGATGATTGTTGCGATCGCTCCTACTGCCAGTAAGCTGTAACTGTTCTGCCAAATGAGTTGATTCAAGGGAGCATCAAACTGTGCGTGGGCTTTGTTCACCCCTAACACCCAAGGTTGCTCTTGTAAAGGAGCAAAGCCGACCATTTGGCGCGTCTGCTCAATTGGGGAATAATAGCTGGTGTGACTTGTCTGTTTAGCTCCCACGATCACAGATGCTAACTCTGGAACGTCCAAGCTTTTGATTTGATCGACGCCATAAAGCCTATCGGTTTCGCTCTGCTGTTGTTTGTTAGCTGGCAAGGGGGCTAGGCTATGATAAAGCAGCGATTTATCAGGATGGCTAATGATGACTCCACGCTCGTCAACCAAGAAGGCATAACTTTGAGAGCCAGCCTGCAACGCATTTACAATCGCCCAGATGTCTTCTCCTTTGATTTTTAAGACCGCTACACCGACAATCTTGCCACCCTCAGACCTTACAGGATTGGAGAAGTAAATGCCTGCTCGTCCACTCGTTGTACCAACTATAATGCCAGAGACGTAAGGGCGTCCCTGAATGCTATAGCGGAAGTATTCACGGAAAGCGTAGTTTTGAGAAATGAATGTGGGGTCAGTGGCAGCAAGACAGCGCCCCTTTGTATCTATGATGTAGACAACATCATAGTCAGGGTTGGAGCGAAAGACGTTATCTAACGTTCGTTGCATCGAGGAGCGGAAGGCAGTTTGCTTCTGAGGATTAGTAGCAGCCAGAAAACCCACTACATCCTTGTCTGTACTGACTTGAACGGCAACGCGCTGGATATCGATAATTAGCTGGTCGAGGCGACTAGCGTTACTAGTCGCTAAGAGTTCCAGTTTGCGGTATTCGCTGTCCTCTGCACTCTTGAGGCTTTCTTGGAGGTTGTGATACGTGGTGAAGCTCATCGGTATGAGAGCAACTGCAAGCAGTGCTACCGAGAGTTTGGTTCTGATAGACCAGGCAGAGGGGTTAAATAACCTACGCAAGACTTTACCAAAGCTGGTTTGCTTTAAACCCGACCATACCTTAGTGGGTAGCTGGTAAGGGACAACCTTTAGTCCACCTGCGTTCACGAAGTGTCTCCTTTGGAGAATCGCATCTAGCTCTGTATCACTGATACTATCACCTGACTTTGAGATTTGAGCTAAAGCAGCTTCCCATTCTGGCAGTGTAAAACTATAGCCAGCAGCTAGTACGATTTCTAGGCGTTGCTCATCACTGACAGCGTTTTGGAGTTGCTTTTGCAACAGTTCATCCGTGGCTATCCGCTCATAAAAGGCTCGTGCGCTTTCAACAGACATACAGTTATCAGTGAACAGACATACAGTTATCAGTGAACAGTTATCAGTTATCAGTTATCAGTTAGTATGTATAAGTTGTTACTTTTACATACTAATAATTAATGAACAGTTTGGTGTATGAGAAGGCATATCAGTTTGCTATTAGGATTGTTAATGCACATAAATACCTAAATCGAGAGAAAAAAGAATTTGTTTTATCAAAACAATTGATTAGAAGTGGTACATCAATTGCAGCTAATATTGCAGAAGCAAATGGAGCGATATCAACAGCCGATTTTTCTGCAAAAATATCTATTGCTTACAAGGAATGCCTGGAAACTAAATATTGGCTGTCGTTGTTGAAAGATACAGGATATTTTGATGAAAAATCATTTCACAGTATATATAAAGATGCAGACGAAATCGGAAAAATACTCTTCTCCATCCTTAAAAAAACAAGAATCACTGATAACTGATAACTGATAACTGATTTAAATCAGTTGCCTCAATCCCAGAGAGTAGCAGTAATTTCTGCCATGTCCAAGGACTGCTTCGCCTTAACAAGAACCTTTAAAAAGGCTTGCCGATTTTGCCAACCAGAACGCGGTAGGATAGGATACCGAGCATCCGAAACATTGTCGATTCCTTGGTTGGGAAGTGATTCTTTCTCTGAAGCAGGAGAATTACTTGTTTGGCTCATATTACACCTCTTACTAAGGCGTAAGTAGATTTGGGTTCATCCTGCCAGCTATCTGACCACTGAATGCGATCGCTAGTAAAGTGAAGTGAGTCATCAACAGGCCAAGGAGCGTCAATCGCCTCCTCAATCAAGGCAAATTCCCCGTTATCAAAGGGAAGTCCCTGCGCCCGCACCTTTGGATAAACCCGCTCTCGCATCCCCCGCTTTGCCTGCTCTAAGGCGCGATGGTGGCAATAAGGATTGTTCCCCCTGCGATCGAAGAATACGTGCGCCGTCCAAGTGCAACCTCCTCGGCAAAGTTCAGCATACTCGCAGGTTTTACAGAATCCCCACAGGTGTTCTGTTCCTTTGGGAGTATCGGCATTGAGGTTAAACCGCAGTTCTTCTGTCTGTTCAACAATTTCTCGTAGAGAGCGGTTACGGATATTACCGCCAGTGTAAGCTGCTGTAGGTAGTGAAGGGCAGCCTTTAACTGCACCATCAGCTTCAAGACCCAATGTAGACAGCCCTGCACCGCAACCTTGCCAAAATCCCCATTCATTCCCACCTCCGCGCATCAGCCGCTCATACGGGCCGTAGTAGCCGATATTATTACCAGGTTGCATCCTGACTCCTTCACGACTAGCCCGCTTGCTCACACGGGCAAGCATTGGATAAAGGTCTAGTAGTTCATACGGTTGGAGGAGAATGTCTGCGTTGTCTGCCGCGTTGCCCATAGGAACCGTAAGTTGAATCTGCCAAGCCCTAGCACCTGCATCACGAATTTGCTCGTAAATTAAAGGAAATTCTGGAGCAGACAAGCGGTTGATTTGGGTGTTGCAGCCAAAATAGATGCCAACTTCTCGGAAGTGGCTCATGGTTTTGAATGCAGACTGCCATGAACCTTTTTTACCACGTAGGCGATCATGCGTCTCTGCTGTGCTACCATCTATAGAAACAGAGACACTGGCAATTCCTGCTTGCTTCATCCGGCGGGCGGTTTCTAGGGAAATGCCAAAACCTCCTGTAGTCATGCCACAGAGCATTCCTGCTTGCGTGATGGCTTGGGCAATCTCTAGCCAGTCGGGACGCATAAACGCTTCGCCACCAATCAGCGTCACCTCTTTAATCCCTACTTCAGCCAACTGCTTGACTAAATCCAAAGCCTCTTCTGTAGAAAGTTCCTGAGTGCGGGCTTGCCCTGCTCTCGAACCACAGTGGTTACAAGCAAGGTTGCACTTTAAGGTAATTTCCCAAACGGCATAACTGATTCTGCGGTATTTCTTGGACACAACATTTTTCTCCATTAAAAAAATAAATTCAGTTTGGATGCTGTGTTGTGGAGAGAAAAATGTATTTTCTCTCCTTTTTGGCCATGAGCTGTACTCAGTTAATCAGGAATGTTGAAGAGTGCTGGCGTACCATAAGCTGGTAGCAGCATCGGTAATCCACCGCTAACTACTTGCAGTTCCGATTCACTCAGTTCGCTACTAGCATTTGACGTTTCAAATTGAGCTTTGGCGGCTTCCCATTCTTCGGAAGTAAATTCATAATCAGCAGCTTGGAGTATTTGCTGACGTTCTTCTATAGAAGTCGCCTGCTCTAATTGCGTTCGGAACGTTTCATCTGTGGTCATTCTGGAATAGAATGCCTTTGCACTTTCAATAGACATAGATTTCTCCCATTTTTTCGGTTTTGCTTAGTGTGTAGCGGGATGCGATCGCTTCATTCAATTGAAGAGGAGCTTGAGTTATCAATTACCACTAACTCAACTTGAGTTTGGTAAAAAGTTTTATCAAAATCAAGAGCATCACCACGAGTAGGATGTACCTAAGAACTATCAACTTAGCTTAAGGAATACAAGTTCCGCTTACAATGCACAATCTTTCAGTCAGACTAACCAATTTTTCGGTTTTGTAAGATGCATTATGGAATGCGATCGCTACTTAACTCAAATAGAGCAACGCTTACTTTATAAACTCATATTACGACTCTAAAATCTACAGTTTAAAGGGTGTAGATGGTTTTCATTGGTGGATTCAAATCGGAGCTTAATTGTAAGCAATTATCCGAACATAATATGAGGCATCTATACGAAGCAGAAGTAAAAGAATTGTTAGTTTAACCGAAAGTTTGTGCATTGTAGCTAGAGATTGCTTTCCTTAATCTAGGAAGTATCAACAGAAATGAAATGTCCCTTGAAAGCGTAAGAGCATTTTACGAAAGACTAACAAAACGATGTTTCTATACTTTCCGTAGCTTCAAAACCTGCTTTCTGAGATGGGAAAATATTCCACTTATTAGGGACATTCTTCTTTTGATACAAACTTAAATCGTTAAGGAAAGATAATCATGACTAGCAGTATGCAGCGACCAACATCGCAATCATTGCCTGTACTTAAATTTCCACCTGTTCCTCCAGCGACGGATGCAGATATTCTTGCTTACCTGCGTCGTTCTTTTAAAACGAAAAGAGTGACCGCTTTAGCTGAACGTGATGCAATGATCTTAAAGTTCGCTGAGCAGCTTGGTGTTACTGTTTCTGATGAAGAACTTCAAGAAGCAGCAGATGCATTTCGGCGCAAATATAAGTTATTAAGTGCTGCCGAAACTCTCTCTTGGCTCTCCAATCATAAAATAACTACACATGATTGGTCTGAAGGTCTCAAAATTGAGCTGCTTACAAAGAAGTTGGAAGAGTATCTCTTCGGAGCGCAGGTTGATAGCCATTATTTGGAAAACCGAGATACTTACAAACGCGCTGCTTTCTCTCAGATTCTGGTATCTAGTGAAGTGGAGGCTCAGCGATTAGCACATGCTATCCGGGAAGAGAACGCTTCCTTCAATGCATTGGCCCTAGAACATTCACGGGGTCTAATTTCTAGAGCTAATGCAGGCTTTGTTGGCGTTCGCTTTTTTGGCGAATTACGACCAGAGCTTGCACAAGCGATGTCAGAAGCGAAAGAAGGCGAAATAGTTGGGCCAATTCAGACAAAGCTAGGCTACCATATTATCCGAATTGAGAAGTGGTTCCCCACTGAACTCACCACCCCCCAAAGAAAGCGTATGCTGGCAGCTATGCTCAAGCTGGCTGTGACTAGTATTGAAATCACCGCTACCTCGGATGGGACTGAACTGTTAGCAGACAATGAAAGCTATATGAGTGAGCTATCTGAAGATGAGCTTAGTCTAGTTGCTGGTGGTAGCACTCCTCTCTCCGCTTTATATATTTCTGGCGCTGCTGTTTCGGCGGGTATCGCAGCAATAAGCGCTGGTAAGCAACTCGTCGATGAAGTACAGGGCGACGACTGATAAGTTTCAGTAAAAACTTCAAAGGAAAAGTAAGAAAACTAAATTGGAGATTTTCTATCATGGCAGATGTTCGTATTGATGACTTACAACCCAGTGAAAATGAACTATTGGCAGACGATGAAAGCTATATGGATGAGCTATCTGAAGATGAGCTTGGTCTAGTTGCTGGCGGTAGCAGTCCTATTTGTGCAGCTAGTGTAGCCGCTGCTGCTTCAAGCGGGCCGTGTGCTGCTGGTGCTGGTGTAGTTTCCGCGAGTGTTGGCGCAGTTGCTGGTGTTGTCTGGGGTTTCACAGATGATTAGAACTAATCGTAAACTTCAGTAAAAACTTCAACGAAAAGCCAGTTGAAGAATTGACATAGTTACAACTGAGTAGGTAGACGTAGAGTTTAATCTACCTACTTAGTGATAACAATAATGGACTGCGGTGCTGTTGCCGAAGATTTTAAGAAGTCTTAAAATCTGTAATCAACTCAGTTGGTATGCAAATGGAAACTAACAACCGAAATAAACTGTTTTATTCATTCATCATTGCAAGCCAATTTGTCTTTCTGCTCATGGGACTGTTTCTTCTCTACATAAGGGAATATGGAACAGCAGCTTCGGTCCTGCTCCTCACTACTGGGATACCATGCCTAGCGATTAAAGGTAATCGTTTTATCTCATTTCTTAGCTGGGCTAGTATAGGCATCGCCTTGATCGCTTTAGGAACGTGGTTCTTCAAAAGATAGCACATAGGTACTACGAAGCTTTTTATGTACTGTTGCAAGGAATTCATTCAGGGAGAGATAACTAATGCCGTTTTTACTGAACTCTGAAAATGTTTCTCGGTATTTATTAAAATCGAATCTTTGTGCTGAACAAGAATTAGAATTTCTTCAAGTAGAAGCAGGGGCATTTGGAAAAAATTTTAATTTGTTAGTTACTTTATCAAGTAACTGCAAGCTACTTGTTAAACAGGAACGTCACTGGCGTAACGGTAAAACGGCTAACGAGTTTTTCAAAGAATGGCAGTTCCATAAATTACTACGCCATATTCCAGAACTCAGTCAACTTTCTTCAAAAGTTTCAGAATTACTTCATTTTGATGAAAGCAACTCAATTATCGTATATAAATACCTGCTCAACTACCTGGATTTAGATAAATTTTATCGTAAGGAGCAGACTTTTCCAGCCATTATTGCTACTTCGATTGGTAGGACTTTGGCAGTGCTACATGGCGCGACAATAAATCAACAGAAGTGCAGCAATTTTATCTCTCAAGTTCAAGAAGAAAAATCTCCAGATCATTTTTATAATCCTGCCCAACGGCTGGAGCGAATTGGACCCGAGATTTTCGGCTCAATTCCAGATGATTGTCTTAAGTTTTTGGTTCTTTACCAACGCTATGAAAGCCTGGGAGCAGCAGTAGCAAAACTGACAGCTAGTTTGCATCCTTGCTGCGTAATTCACAATGACCTCAAGCTAGATAACATTTTGCTTTATGATGGCTGGGAGCAATCTGCTTTGCAGGGGAACCAGTTGCAAGGAAACCTGATTAGACTAATTGACTGGGAGCGCTGTACATGGGGAGATCCAGCTTTTGACTTGGGGACAATACTAGCCAGCTATTTGCGGATATGGCTTGACAGCTTGGTTGCAGCTCCTTCTATTGAGATAGAAGAATCTTTACGTCTAGCTATGACGCCTTTGAAGGTTCTCCGCCCATCAATAGTTGCCCTCATGAAAGCTTATCTTGAGAATTTTCCGGAAATTCTGAAGCATTATTCTGACTTTCTTCAGCGAGTCGTTCAGTTTGCTGGACTCGCTCTAATTGAAACGACCAGGGCGTTCATTGATTATCACAAGTATTTTGGTAATAGGAGTATCTGCATGTTGCAGGTTGCCAAGAGCTTACTGTGCCGTCCAGAACAATCAATGATAACGATTTTCGGCATATCAGAATCTGAATTAGCTCGCCTCAATAGCTCTCCTGCTTAAATTTTTCTCACGCTTAACTACCTTCAGTGAAGACTGAACGCTTATGCAACAGCTAAATTACTTGCAAGACCAACTTCCAAGTTCTTCTCCAAACAGATTATTAGAGGCTCTGCAAGACATTGTCCGGAACGTTCGGATTGAGTCTAATTTCCGGATTAATCATCCAGATTACAAACCCTCGGAACTCCCAACGGAGATGCTGACCCGCTTTCAGCAAGTGCCTCAAAACTTACAGAAAAAGTATCTGAGTCTACACCTACGAAATTTTCTCTACGGTATCCACTACAGTGGTTCCCTGCGCTCCACGCTGGCACTGGATACAGACTTAGATAGTTTAGCACTTCGCAAAAAGTTAGAGAACAATACCTTTATGGGGATAGATATAGAATTCTTCGCACGATTGCACGAAAGCAATTGTGGAAAAGGCTACTTTGATCCTGGATGGCGTGTGCTAAGGCAGGAAAATGATGGCAGCCTGGCAGTGAAAAAAGGCGGTCTTACCTTACACATTGAACGAAACCGACATCTACAGTTGACAGAGCAATCGTCAACTGTAGGAGATTTAGTCGCAATCTGGACACCTCGTAATCGAGTTCAGAACGGATTCTATGTGGCAGTTGGCAACGCTGGTCAGGAGAATCACAGCAATTTAGATAGTCATTCTGGAATTGTGCGAATTTACTTTAACTTAAGCTTTGAAGGTGCAGCTGCCGTTATGAAATGCATAACGCAGCAGCTGAACGAAATACAACTTCCCTTTACCTTCAAAGTTTTATACAATCCTTCTGACTATGGGCGCTTTGACTCAGGCGTTCTCTACTTTAATAAAAGTAACTACGAAGGTGTAAGACAAGTCATTCAGACTGTTTATAAAGAAAATAAAAGGTATTTTCAAATAGAAGTGCCTCTATTTACAAAGTTTATTGCACCAGGTCTTGCTCTAGCAGAAGAACCCAATCATAAATTTTCCACACAAGAGAGTTTTGGTATGAACCGTTGCCAAATTGTTGCCAATGGTTTATTGGAAGCTTGGCAAAAAGGTGATAACTCTCCAGAGGCGCGCATGACAGCTATTATTCAATATTTTGCGCTCTTAGAAATTGATTTGCAACGTTCCTATCTCAATGCTAATTCTGAAGACATTTACACTCAGTTGAGTTTATAAATATGCCGCAGTCTGTAGTCACACTAGGCAAAGACAACTCTACAAAGGCTAATTTTCCAGATTTAGATCTGCCTTTTTACCGCAAGCTTGGGCGAACTGATCTGACTGTCAGCTGTTTAGGGCTGGGAGGCGGAGGCGGGATTTCAAGTGAGGATAGCCTTTACGCCTTTGAGCAAGGAATCAACTATTTTTTCTTTTCTAGCGATTTACACCACTTTTTATACAGAGAGATGTCTGGGGCACTTCGTCAATTGTGCAAAAGAGGCTCCTCAGTCAGAGAAAAGGTTATTCTCGCAACCGTGACTTACAACAAAAGTCCAGAGATGGCCTTTGCTGCCCTATACGATCAGTTTAGTGAGCTAGGGCTTGACTACATTGATGTGTTTTTTTGGGGCTGGATTGGAGCGAATGATGGTTCAGCTCTCAGTAATTGCTTGCAACTTTCTCCTGATCTTAGAGGCCCAAACTGCGTTTATAAAAGAACGGTCGAAAGAATCTTTGAAACTTCAGAACGCCTTAAAAAAATGGGTGCAGTTCGTTACATCGGTGCCTCTTTTCATGATCTCAGTTTGGCTCAACAGTGGTTGCATAGTCCCCTGCTAGATGTGGTGATGGTTAGACACAATGTTGCTCATCGCTCTGCCCAAAATCTAGTATTCAAACATCTGGATAATGAAGATTACCAACGCCCAGGAATTGTAACTTTCAAATCTGCTAGCGGCTCTCATACAGGCCCTCTATGGTTAGCTCCTGCTGGATTGCCGGAAGCTTGCTGGCGACCTTCTGTCCCTGATTTGTATCGCTACTCTTTGACACAAAATTGTGTAGATGTTTGCTTAACGGGACTGACACGACGCGAAGAGATTGATGCAGCGATTAATGGAGTTAAACAAGGTAAACTAACTGCTGCTGAATTGGAGTACCTTAATATTTATGGGGATTTACACCGCAAGAAGCTGAACATTAAAGAAGTTTCACCTGAAAAATTACTTTACCAAGACTAGTAGTCCTTATGAGGGAACAAAAAGCGCTAAGACACAGATAGGATAAGCCTCATAGCCCTCTTTCCTTGCTGATAGTATTTATACTTATTAAGATTTAGTGTCAATAATTTGGCGACTAATTCATAGGAATTTTCGGCATTGCTGAATTAAAGTATGAATCTAGATGTAGAGACGTAGCAGTGCTACGTCTCTACAAGGATTTTGGTATTATGTAAAATCATTTTCATACATGGAATCAGCAACGCCCTTTTTCTTTTACCACAAATTGCTACACTCTTTGTAATATAAGCATTCTAGACCATTTTGTCCCCCCCAGGGGGTTTTAGACATTTCAAATGGGTGGCTTATTTACACCGAACTGTACTAGTAAAGTAAGCGGATGATCTACCCGTCCGCTTACTTTACGAATTGCTGTACTATGCGTCTCTCCAAGCTTGGGGAGTAGTTCCATGATATTGACGAAACTGACGAAAGAAATGACCCTCTGTCTGATAGCCGACTGCCTCTGCAATCTGATTTACTGACTGGTCAGTTTCTCGAAGCAAATAGCATACCTGTGCCATGCGACGAGCGACAATCCAACGATTTACTGTTTGTCCCGTTAAGCGTTTTACTTGGCTAGTTAAATAAGCCGGAGAGTAACCAACAGCTTGGGCTACCTCACCTAATCCAATAGATTGATCATAATTGGCTTCAATAAAATCGAAAACTTTACTCAACTGGGGACAGTCCGGAAAGATGAAATGCAAAGCTGGTGTTTTTCCGGTATCAGTGATATCTGATGTTTCCACGCTCTGAGATTGAGCAGTGTACCAGTTCCTTACGGTTGCTTGTTTTTCCAGTCGAGTTGCGATCGCTTCCAACAATTCTTCTACTGTTGAGGGCTTGGTAAGATAGTCGTCTGCTCCCAAATTCATTCCGTGACGAATCTCAGTTTTAGTAGATTTTGCGCTGAGAAAAATGAAGGGAATTGTTGCCGTTAAAGGGTTTTGGCGCAACGTAGTTAGGACACCATAACCATCTAATTCTGGCATCAGAATGTCGCACAGTACCAAATCAGGCAAGTGTTCTTGTGCTTGCTGAATACCAACAAGACCATTTTCCGCAGCGATCGCTTCAAACCCTTCTGCTTGTAAACTGTCTAAAAATATATCTCGGCTTTCTGGCTCATCTTCAATCACTAGAATTTTAATCATAGTGTCCCCTTGTAAGCGTCAGATGAATTATGTTTTTATAGACTTTCTGGCTGTCTTCTTGCAGAGATTGTCACTGCACAGGTAGGGTAATTGTGAATGTAGTACCTACCCCAACCTTGCTGGCAACTGAAATTTGACCACCATGCAGGTCTACAAACTTTTTGACGAGTGCTAATCCCAATCCATTACCGGGGATATTGCCAACGTTCGTACCGCGATGAAATGGCTTAAATAGTCTTTGTTGATCTCCTACAGAAATGCCAATTCCTCGATCTTTAATCTGAAAAATTACTTCTTCATCCCGATGAGAAACTATCAAATCAATCGTGCTGTCGTTTGGAGAATACTTGACTGCATTTGAAAGCAAATTCCTGAGAATAGGTTGTAGCAATTTTTGATCTACACAGGCTGTACAATCACCTTGACTAATTAAGGTGACTGTATAGTCAGGAGTTTCTAGTGACGCGGAGATTGGGAAGCTATTCTGTTGTCCAGAGTTGTTGAAAAAGAGGCTTTTTTTGCTCGAAAGTTCTCCATTAGGGGCAGATTCCCTCGATAGTGGCAGGTGACGTGATTCTTCGCAAAAGGAACTGTCAAAAGGATCTGTCGGCATCAAGCAAGTGGCGTTGCTTTCATTCAAATTCATTTCTGTTAAAATCTCACTGCACAATTGGATCAGGTTAAGTGGTTTTGGCTCAAGTTTGAGCTTTCTTGCTTCTGCTTTAGCGTTGAGGAAAATTTCATCCATCAATTGGCTGATTTGTTCAACTGCCATTTCCAAACGCTGCAAGTATTGTAATTTTTTCTCTTCAGTCCACCGATGAAGATGGCGTTTCAGTAAACTAGCGGACAGTGAGATAATATTTAACGGAGTCCGAAATTCATGAGAAAGCATAGAGAAAAAGTGCGCTTTGTATTCATTAAGTAGTTTTTCTTGTTCTAAAGCCATCTCTACCTGCTGGCGCAAAACTTTCTCGCGGTATAATTGCTGATTAGCGTTTCTTAACTCAGCTATAAGCTGTTGCACTTTGCATTCTAATACTTCATTAACCTCTTGTAAGACGATAGACGTATGCTGGCGTTGACTGATATTGCGGATCAAAATACAGCCATATTCGGTAGAGTTGTATTCCAAATAAATAATAGTAATTTCTACAGGAAAGGTCTGATCTTCTTTAGTTCTATATAAAGATTCAAAGTATAGGTAGCCTTTCTCTTTAATATTTGTCCAATGTTTTGACCAGACTGCTGGCGAAAAGTCTGGTTTGATGTCGTACATAGTCATAGAGAGCAATTCCTCACGAGAATATCTCACCAAACTACACGCTGCATCATTGGCGTAGAGAAACTCCGCATCTGGCTTTACCCAGAAAACTGCATCTTCCATATCAACCATTACGGATTTAGTATGCTGCAACTCCTTTTCTAGTAGCAGTCTGATTGAAAAGTTGTTTTGCTCTAAAATGCGGTTGCTAATAACCATAATTCAAGTCACTGCAATTACTGGATAAGCTTTTAAAAATTACTCTTCATCACTAAGCTGCTGGTTACATCTGGTCTGATACGGCTTTTGTCGAATTGAACCAGAATTGCGGCTTCCGGCAAACTTATGGAAGGATTTCAATCCTTTAAGTCAGGCTTTGTTTTCTCGAATTCATTGAAAGCGGCAAGAAACTTCATACCCTTGTGAGTGGCCACTCCCGCCACCGCTTGGGTTATTGGGCCTGGAGCATGGGGAAGAATTACCAATGCTCCATGCCCGATTCCCCATGCCCAAAAACTTCATCCCCTTGTAGGTGGGTGGAGTTTTTCATACTCATAACCTATGTAATGTCGGTACAGCTCCTATTTGTTTCTCTTGCTACTGCAACTTTTTTTATGCGAATATCGGATTTTAGTTACAAAAGTTTACTTATTTTTTTAAGCAAAAATCAGTTTTTTACTTGTAATTGCTTATGAGGAGGTAGTTTCTTGGCTTGAAAAATATAAAGATTCGTAACATAAATAGCTGTTTTGCATAAAATTTCGGGCTGGACAGCGAGAGAAAAATAGAGATTCACTTTCGCTTTTGGAGTCTCAGATGCATCATCCCGAACAAGATGAACTAGATTCATATTTATTACAACTGGCTATTCAGGCGATCGCGCCTTGATCGATGATCGGACTAATTTGTTAACAGTTGTTGGTTTGTCAAAATTTACCTCTGCACCGTATAGCTTGGAAAAATAATTGCGATGCAGCTAAAGCGGTGGATAAACAGAGAATAACTCAATACTGACAGTGTTAATGCTGGAGGTTGGTGTTAAAAAATTTGTGAATTGTGGGGGAAACGCTTTGTTTTGTTTCTTAACTCATCTCATCTGTGATGCTAATTGCTAAGTAAGATCAACAGTGGAAACACTGATTTATCCGGGAGTAACGAACGTGGCAACTATTAGCGGCGACTCTGGAAACAACTATCTAGTAGCCGGGATTGAAGCAAGTAATCAAATATACGGCTATCAAGGCGATGACACTCTAATAGGTGGTTGGGGTGAAGACCACTTAATCGGAGGAAGTGGTAATGATATTCTCACTGGTGGTAGTAGTGGAGATACCTTTGTCCTGAATTACTCAGATGGTGGTACTGATACAATTACAGACTTTTCAGTCTACGAGGATATTATTGAAATGACTACCGCTCCTCATAGCTCAGGTACTGATGCTGTTAACAATAATATTTTTAGAATAAATGCCGCTGGTTTTAAATCAGCTGCTCATGCTCTATCCAGCAATTATTTAAAAGTAGTTACCGTTGGTATTGGCAAAAATTACAACCAATTAATTTACGGAGCTGCTGATTCTGATTTTTTGACATATAACGCGGACACTGGTGCTTTACTTTATAACAACGATAACAACGTGCAACATGTAGCTTCGTTACCTGCTGGCCTTGACTGGAGCCAAGCTACTGTAGTGCTTGTTTGACAGAGTTAGTAATCAAAAACCTGACCCCGCTAGCAGAGTTTCTTACAAAGGGAGAAATAGGGGGAAAGGTTGCACAAGCATTACTGAAGTGGTGTTCTAGCTTCCCATAAAGTAACTTTCAAGGGTTAGGAGACAAGTTTTGTGAGTTTAAGAAACTGGTTTGGTCGCGGTTACCACTTAGGGTTGTCGGGCTTGGTGATTTTAGTGGGTGCGATTGGAATAGAAGGAAGCCGCACATCCGCTCAGGTCACTCCCGATTCCTCTTTGGGAACTAAAGTGGAGTCACCCGACAGTACAACCTACCAAATTACAGGGGGTACAACCGTTGGCGATACAAATTTATTCCACAGTTTCAGCAACTTTAGCGTTAAAAACCAGGAGATAGTAGATTTCCGTAACGCCTCTAGCATTAACAATATTTTGGTGCGAGTTACAGGGGGAAACCGCTCTGACATCCAGGGAACACTTCAAGCTCAAGGTAAAGCTAATCTCTTTTTAATAAATCCCAAGGGCATCATATTTGGAAAGAATGCCAAATTAAAAATTAACGGTTCATTTCTCGTCACAACAGCCAGTGTGATCCAGTTTCCCGGTGGTGGAGAATTTTCTATGACTTCACCCGTCAATTCGCTTAACTCCTTGTTGAGAGTGAATCCTTCTGCATTTTTATTCAATCAAATTCTATCTCAGCCTATTGAGTCGATTCAAGTCAATAAAACAAGCCAACTATCGGTTTCTAACAGTCAGAGTTTAGTGCTAGTGGGAGGCGATGTGAATCTAGAAGGAGCGCTACTGAGCGCTCCAGATGGTCGAATTGAATTAGGAGGATTGGCAGAAACAGGAACAATAGGGTTGAATATTAATAACAACAATTTTCGCTTAAGTTTTCCTGACAATGTAGCGCGAGCAAATGTATCTCTTACCAAGAGAGCTAGAATAACTGCTACTGGTCAAGGCGGTGGCAGTATCCAGGTACAAGGCAAGCGCGTTACACTCACCGATGATTCAACTATTGCGGTTAATACGCTAGGCTCAAAATCGGGAGGAACATTAGTGGTGAACGCCTTGGAGTCAGTAGAACTCTTGGGAAGAAGCAGTCTGTTGACTGAGACAACAAGCTCTGGAACTGCGGGAGAATTGAGAATTGAAACTGGGCAATTGATTGTTCAAGATGGCTCGCAGGTTTCAGCTTCCACTTCTAAAGAATCTACTGGGCAGGGGGGAAAGTTGTTTGTGACTGCCAACTCTATCCAACTCATTGGAATCTCACCAGGAAATGACCCCAGTGTCTTGTTTACTATAACAGAGGGCGCTGGATCTGCCGGAGAATTGAAGATAGAAACTGGGCAGTTGATTGTTCAAGATGGGGCGCAGATTTCAGCTTCCACTCGTAGTCAGGAACAGGGAAAGGGAGGAACGTTGTCTGTTACCGCAGACTCTATCCAACTCATTGGAACAAAAGGTAAGAGTAGAAGCGCCTTACTTGTTGGGACTGAAGGTAGTGGCTCGGCGGGAAACTTAGAGATAGAAACTGGGCAGTTGATTGTTCAGGATGGGGCAAGGATTTCAGCTTCCACTTTTGCTAAGTCTACTGGGCAGGGAGGAAACATCATAGTTAAGGCTGAAGAATTAAATGTTTTGAATGGGGGTGAAGTAACTGTGAGTAGTCGAGGAACTGGGAATGCAGGTCTACTGACAGTGAATGCTAACTCGATCACACTGGACACCCAAGGAAAACTCACAGGTACAACAGCATCGGGTAGGGGTGGGAATATTAGTTTACAGGCGCGGGATTTAATACTAATACGTAACCGCAGTGCGATCGCCACTACAGCTGCCAACAACGGCAATGGCGGTAATATCAGAATCGATGCCCCATTCATTATCGCCCTCCCTGGTGAAGACAGCGACATCCTTGCTAATGCCAATCAGGGTACTGGGGGTCGGATTGAAATCAACACCACTGGCATCTATGGATTAGAGAATCGCACCAAGCTGCCTCCAAATTCAAAAATAAGTGAAATCAACGCCAGTTCAGATTTTGGCCTCAACGGTACTGTAGAAATTAATACGCCGGATGTTGACCCCACCCGTGGTTTAATCAACTTACCAACCCAACTAGTTGACACTGAAGTAACCCAAGCCTGTCAAGCAGATACAGCACAAAATCAAAGCAGTTTCATCATTACTGGACGCGGTGGCTTACCGCCCAACCCTAGAACCGAACCCCTCAGCAGTGATGCTGTTCAAGTTGATTGGGTAACTTTCAAAGCAATGGCTGAAAACCACGTTATTACAAATGTTTCGACTCAGACAACTAGCCCGACGGCAGCGCTGATTGTGGAAGCCCAAGGATGGATGAGAAATGATAAAGGTGAGGTAGTACTTACGGCTGATGCATCCACAGCTACGCCTCAGAGTTCTTGGCAGACACCACCTAATTGTCGTAGCGATTTTTAGATTTTAGATTGTGGACTGGGTACAGCATAGCTCATTAGTAAGCTAATGAGCATTTAAGTTGCATAACATCAGGGCTGAAGCCCTTGCTACAAGCGAACCAGTCTGGAAAAATGAATGACGATTAGCTTATTAACTTAGAGCTAGGGCGAAGGGAATTCGCGGAGTTTAGGGGTACACAAACTCTCGTCCGCATCTGAATTGATGGCAACTAAATCACCACGCAGAGATTCAAGGGTTTTATATGCTACATTATAGGATGCGATCGCGCCTTTAACATTTCCCTTTTTTTCAGTATGCGTTCTAGCTGCCATTGCCATTGATAAGTAATGTCCGATGCATATAGCTACCAGGCATTTCTTCAGCAGATTTTAGTTGCCGCGTACTTGAGTATCTCCAGCAGTAATTAGCTACAGTTTAATTGTAAAGCGCAGTTAGGCTTTGCAAATCTAAATTACCAATTTTGGTAGAGCTTTTCTGCATAGAACATAATCTCTTCATTTGGCAATCTGATTTTTGTCTTTTGTCGAGGATACAAGCTTTCGACCGCACCTGTATCCTGTTCAATAACTGTAGCTGCTGCTTGTAAAACTGAGTTTTTAAATAGAAATTTCATCAAAGGATTGACGACTTTGGCGTACATTAAAATAAACGTCTTAGTGATCTTTTGTGTTTCCGGGTAGAGAATATGAATTTGAGCAATATCACCAATAGGCGTTTTAGCAAAAAAAGCTGTAGTTGAAGGAAAAGCGTATTCGAGTGTGTTAGCAAGCTTTTTAGGGAAGATTCCCAAAATAGGATTTTTGAGAATTTCTCCTAGCGTGTTGTTGGCTCTCGTCAGTTCTTGTTTAACGGTGGAATAGTATCCTTTTTCTTCAAAATAACTTACATTACAAGATGTAATTTTAAATAGTTCTTTATGAGTACCATTTTGGTGGTTATAGTCATAGTTAACCATCAGGTTACTCAAAAAATCACCCTGAATACTTTTGTCCCCAGCTACTCCAATAAACTCGTATTCATCTCCAATTTTCTGATGCAAATCTGGGATAGGCAATCTTGGCTCAAATCCGGCATAAGTCCAGATACAATCATTGCTAATAATTAGCTCTAATGGTTTGATAATTGGCTGAATGTCTTTTTTATCTCCTTGCTTTAGTCTGCCTTTTCCATCAAATTCTAGGGCATGAAAAGGGCAAGTAATAGTATCTCTTTCTTGACAAATCCAGCCGTCTGACAATGGTGCTTGCATATGCGGACACATGTTATCAAGGGCAAACACTTCACCTTTTTGGTTTTGCCAAATAACATAATCCTGTCCATTTAATATGATTTTATTTGGTTTATTCACTCCCAATATAGATTTGTGCGCAATTAACCAAGGCGCACCAGGTAAAATTGGTTCCATTTTCCCTCCAAAATCTTGATAATTTTTTGAAAAGTCGCTAAATGCGTTACTTTTGCTAACGCAATCTTGAAACTTAAAAGTTGTAGACAAGCTGGTATCGCCTGTTCTACATCACTTTTTGGAATGTAAATTGGGATAACTAAAGTCTTGTCTGCAATGGACGAACTAATACTACCGGGCATTTGCTCGGCTAACTTCGGCTACTGCATAGACAATTTGTTTAACTAACTAAAAAATTAGTTAATGAATATTAATTTAATAAATTTCATCTTATATGTCAACTACTAACCAAGTTTTTAGTTAATATATTTTCGTTATGATGATGGAGCAATGTGGGTCGTTCAACACAGTCAAAATTCTTATCTAAAAAGCCGCGTCAAGTGCGCGATGCAGAAGCGACGAAAAAGCAGATTCTCGATGCGGCGGAAGCGGAGTTTGCCAGAAATGGACTTCAAGGGGCGCGGACAGGAGCGATCGCTAGAGGTGCAGGTGTCACCACAGCGATGATTTACTACTACTTCCAGAGCAAGGAAGGGCTATACCAAGCGGTTCTGCAACGTCCGGCGGTGGAGATGCACGAAGGGTTCGAGCAGCTAAATTTGGATCATTTGCCACCAGAGGAAGCCTTGAAACTGCTTGTCAAAGAAGCGATCGCCTATGAAGCTGCTCACCCGCACAGAGGAATGCTTTGGTTCCAAGAAGCAAACCAAAATCAGGGAAAGTATTTCAAAGAGGGGAATTGGCAAGAAAATTTTAGCTATCTGATCAAGATTTTAGAGCGGGGGATGGCGGAAGGTTGTTTCCGTCAGATCGATCCATTTTTCACCACCCTGCATATTATTGGAGTTTGTAATTTATACTTCAACGCTTACGAAAACATCAAGCATACTAGACCCGATTTGCAACTGCTGAGTCCAGAAATGATTGAGCAGCATACTCAAGCAGCAGTTAATTTTATTTTGGCTGGTGTACAAGCAATCAAAGTTAAAAGTGAGGAGTGAGGAATTATATCAAATTGCTAAAAATTCAGGTAGTCGGTCAAATTAACTCACTCCAGTGACTATTAAGCGATCGCATTCTTAGCCAATATTTATGATGAATTACGAATTCCGCCCAGTGCTACTAGCCTTGAACTTCGGATAAGCAATCCGTTTGTGATGAAATTGCTGCCAAACATCCACAAATATCTGGGCAATTTGTGACATCTCTTCCCGTTTTAGTCCTGAATCAATGAGTTGATTGTCTTGCCACTTGGCACGTAGAATATTATTCAGCATTGCTAAAGCTTGTTCTGTGGAGACATCTTTAACCGATCGCTTATCTCCCACAGATTTAGCCGATGCTTGCAGCGATCGCAGCGCCGCTTCGCAAGAATCTGCTAACATGACAATTCCGGTTTCCCGTGATTGGGGAATTGGCCCATCGTAGCGAAAATCTGCATCGTCTACAGTTAAACTTGGATCTGACTGAGCCATTTGCTGGGCTTGGTGATGGAAATAGGCAATCAGCATCGTACCCTGATGCTCTGGAATAAAAGCTTGAATCGCCGTAGGTAAAAGGTGTTTACGCGCCATTACCAACCCTTCAGTTACGTGCTTTTTAATAATTTCTGCACTCTTCCAAGGATCTTTAATCTCAGTATCGTGTTTATTCGGCCCCCCCATTTGATTTTCAATAAAGCCAAGAGGGTCGTGCATTTTACCAATATCATGATATAATGTTCCAGCCCTGACTAATTCAACATTGCATCCTAATTCTTTGGCAGCAGCTTCAGCAAGAGTAGCCACAAGCAGCGTATGTTGAAAAGTTCCCGGAGTTTCAGTAGCAAGTCGTTTTAATAAAGGGCGGTTAGGATTCGCCAGTTCTGCTAGGCGGATTGGGGTAACTAAATCAAAAACTTTTTCTAGATAAGGACTCAAACCCAAAGCGATAACACTCCAGCATAAGCCGGATAAAGCAAATAATCCCGCTTCTTGGAAGACAATATACCAGGTTGAACCAAATACTTGACCACTTAAGATTTTAACAAGCAGGTAAATACCGCCTTGAGTTAAAGCGATCGCGACGCCTAATAATGCCAACTCCTCACGCGATCGGAATCGTTGGGCAATGTAACTACCTAATATTCCTCCCCCAGCACCAGCTAAAAGCGCAGCCTTACTCATATCCAAACTAATGCCTAATATCGGCCATAGCAGTCCGACAACTGTCAATCCCAAAGTGGGGCCGTAAAAGCTTCCCAACAATAAACCAAGGGCGCTCCAGGTAGTATAGGGCAATCCGATGACGATTACTCCTGGCACACTTAGAGTTAGCAATA
Source organism: Nostoc sp. DedQUE12b (assembly GCF_034530835.1). Classification (NCBI taxonomy): domain Bacteria; kingdom Bacillati; phylum Cyanobacteriota; class Cyanophyceae; order Nostocales; family Nostocaceae; genus Nostoc; species Nostoc sp. DedQUE12b. The sequence goes on from NZ_JAVRCI010000026.1 coordinate 55,304, forward strand.
ACACCAACAGGCGATCGCGTTGTCGCAATTCGTAATCAATATGGCGTTCTACCCAGACAAAAATGCCAATAGCGATCGTAATAACGCCTCCTAACTTCACCAACTCCTGCCACTTTATCTCCCGGCGAATCAGGCGATAATGCTCCAGCACCTCAAAGTTCCATGCAGTAATTTGCGCTCCTTTTTTGACAATCACCTCACCATACCGTACCTGTACCATCACGGGTGGGACACCAGCCGCGGCCTTTTGAGCATTTTGTCTGGTTTGTTCTTCATCTTTTTGCAGATTCGGCTTGAGTACAGCTAACAACAGATTTTTTGCCAAAGTTTCAGCGGATTCTGGTACAAAGGTCTGTAATTGTAAACTCACCGCATCTTGCAAGATATTTTTTGGCAGTCCTTGTGGGATGCCTTGGGTGAGAATCCGCTCTATACTTTGATGGATTCCCATTTGGGTTTTTTCCCATTCCACATCTGATAAATCCAAAAGTAGAGATTCTTCATATACTGCTTCGCGGCTAACAGTCTCTAACTTTAAAAGTTTGGCAGTGGCTTGGATGTATCTTTGACGTGTTTGGGAAATTTCGGCAATCACTAACGACAAGCTTTTCTCAGAAGTTGTGAGGCGGTAAGATTCTAGTTCTGCTACAGCTTGAGTAAAGTCAGTGTTTTGAGAAAAATCTACTGGCTCTGTCTTTTCTAGACTCTGGGAATTAGATTCGGATGTGATGTGCGGCTGGCGTTTTTGATTAGGTGTAGCGACGGATGATGGACGGGATGAAGCGGTGGTTTGTCCGATTCCCTTCTGCTGTTGATTTTTACTATTTTCTATGGCCGATAGCAGTGCTTGCCATTCTAAATCAGGACAAGAGCGGAGGTAACGTTGGGTAGAGATAGATAAAACCACAGGATCAAAGAAAGGAAAAGCTCCAGCAACAGCGCGAATTTCATTGCCATCATCTAGAAGTTGTTGCAAATTTTCGTTGATTTTTTCATTGATTCGCGTATCAAGCATCAATATCTGTAAGGAGCTTGTACTGACGGCTTTGCGCTCGGCTTCGCTTTTTTTCTGATCTTCGATGCTAGCTGTGTAAGGCGCTGTAATCGTTTGGGGCGCGGGATGTCCTACCTTGAGTTGAGTCTGATTGTATAATTTATGCCCAATCACACCTGTGAGGGACACTACAGCGATCGCCAAAATCACCGAGTAACGCTGTTTATATGTCCAATTTAAAGCAACTACATAAATACTACTCTTAATTTTGACCGATTTTGCCTTTGACCTTAGCGCTCTTTCTTGTTTTCGGCGTTCGTTTTTCTCATTGGTTTTTGATAAAAACAGGAATACATTCTTGAGCATAGTCCTTAGAAGTTCCCTTGTATGGGTTTTATTTTTGGGACTTCTCATTAACTTTCCTTTACGGCGTAGTGTTTTGTACTGTCGCCGCCAGTGAGTCAATTGCTGGTTCAAGAACTGCAAAAATTGATGCATTTTCATTATCTCTGCCTGCAATTGCCAACTTTGATAGTTCAAAAAAAGACAATCATCAGGAAAGTTTAATCTGCGGCGGCTGCAAGTCGGTGGCAGGGGCTTATTTATTGCTGATTTGCCACAATAGTTAGCTACAGAATCAGTCCAAGGGGTTACTGAAAAATTCTAGTATATGAGACTAATACACTTTGGCGGAAGTTTGCCTACCTTTAACCCCTGATCTGGTTAATTTAAGATTAACGCGACCGAATAACGCGAGGAGCTGCATAAACTGAAAGCAAAGCCACCTCACATCCCTCCTCTGTTAACTCTTTTGGGTTTAAGGTAAGATTATACACTCCTGACCACACCCCCACAAATGCATCGGTCAATTCTAACACTTGGGAAAAGCTAGTTAATCCCCATACTGGAGAATTGCTCCGCAAGAGCAGAACTTGCCAATTTACAGGAATTCCGCCTGTCCCGTTATATGCTCCCGATAAAGCACCAGCAATTGCACCTGTAGCCTGTGAGCTTAGAAGCGTAGTATCTTGCACCGGAGAATTGTCATTGTGAGTAGCCTGCAAAACTGTCAGGCGAAAGTCTTCTAAGGTACTCAAAAAGCAGTAGAATGCCATAGCAATAGTGTTACTGAGCTTTTCTTCCTTAGCAAACTCAGCTTGCGCCGTTGATAATCCAGCCCCTTGCTCTAATAAATTCTGGACTCTTAATAATTTTTTTGGTATTGTTGTCGGTGTTTCTCCGATAAAAGAAATTGTTTGTGGGATAAGAGTTAGAGGGTCGAGTTTTTCAGTTAGGGCAAGAGCGATCGCATATCCTACTGCTAGCGTTCCATCCCTGACTACTGGATCATCCTCCCAGATTTTCAGCACACACAGCAAGTTTTGCCGGAGCTTAATTGGATTTTCGTGAAAAAAAAGTGCTACTGGTAATGTGGCAATAATTATTCTTATCGAGATGTCATCAGTTGCTACTAAATGAGGAGATTCTTCTTGCTGACGCTCTATCCAATCATCTAAATCTAATCTACCTAACGCAATCAAACTCTGGATACCCAGAACCGCCATTCTGCCTAAATCTAGGGATCTCTCAAACTGTACTTTACTACCAGGAGCTAAACTTCCTCCCAGGAATGCTCCGAGTAAAGTTCCTTTAAAACGACTTATAGGAGAGTAACGCATAAATTATGTAGTTAAAAGTATGAAGTTAATGAAATATTACTAATTCCTAACTTTACTACCAACTACCAATTCCTAACTCTTGTACAGACGCGATTAATCGCGTCTCTCCTAACTCTTAACTCTTAAATGATCTATCAAAGCTTGTAAGCCCAATAAGTAACTTTGAAAGCCAAAACCACTTATTTGGCCGATCACAACTGGGGCGATATACGAATGATGGCGAAATTCTTCCCGGCGGTAAATGTTACTCAAATGTACTTCCACTGTCGGCAAATTCACAGCAGCGATCGCATCTCGCAAGGCCACACTTGTATGGGTGTATGCTCCTGCATTAATCAGAATTCCCTGATGTTGCCCTAACGCAGCATGAATACTATCTACCAAAATTCCTTCATGATTTGACTGCAAAGGAAAAACTTTCGCCTGTAATTTGAATGCTTCTTCTTCTAACAGGCGGTTAATTTCAGCTAGTGTCAACGAACCATAGATTCCTGGTTCTCGCTGTCCTAGCAAATTTAAGTTTGGCCCATGCAGTGCCAGAATACTTAAGGGCTGCAAAGTCGAGGTTACCACTGTGGGGTTAGTGGCGACGCCGAGAGCGATCGTTCACAGGAATCGGAATCAGTTCCGGTTCCGGTTCAGCCTCTGGCCCTAATAGGCTTTCGATTAGCCTACGAGCTAATTCCTTAAGCTTTTCCAGCACCTTTTCTATATAGTCCATGAACTGATCGCTCCTGAGATACTACCTCAATTTTTGATTAACAGGTACGCAGAAAAAGACATACTTTCGCACCTCTGGCTTCCAATCGGGCTGATACACAATCCCGCATTTGGGACATAAGCCACTTCTAAAATTTAGTGTTGTGTTTTCCCTTACTTTTTAGAGTATCACACTTGAACCTACTGAACTGTATCCTATCAAGGATGGATATCAAGGGTCAATAGTTAAAAATCGGACTTTAGATAGACTATTGAGTAGGAATTTTAGATTTTAGATTTTGGATTAAGAGAATTTTAGGGTTTATGGGTTGCCCGTTATGAGCAAAATCCATCTAAAAAACACTCCTCCGTTGCTAACGCTACGCTAGCGTAAATCTAAAATCCAAAATTGTTTGACTTACCACTAGCCTTCTGTACCCTTTTTCTTTGCAGCAGTCGTTGAGGATTTAGCAGTTGACTTAGATTTGGAAGTCGTTGATTTACTCGTTTTGCGAGTCGATTTTCCGGTCGATGCCTTAGCTGCCAACAAACTCAGCGCCGCCGCCAGGGTTACATCTTCTACCGTTTGACCTTCTGGGATACTGACATTAGTTTTGCCATGCTTGATGTAAGGACCATAAGGGCCATCATAGATGTTGATTGTTTCCCCGTCCTCTGGATGCGTACCCAATTCGCGTAAGGCTGCCTTGGTTTTGCTGTTGGTGGAACTGCGTCCCTTTTTGGGTTCAGATAGCAATTCCAATGCACGCTCTAAGCTAATTGCCAATACATTATCAGCAGCTTTCAGGGAGCGGTAGTCTTTTCCCTCTTTACCCTGGTCATGAACCACATAAGGGCCAAACCGTCCCAAACTTGCTTGAATTTTGCCACCAGTAACTGGATGAACTCCTAATGTCCGGGGTAGTGCCAACAGACCAACAGCCATTTCCAGGGTAACGGTTTCTGGAGTGACACCTTTGAGTAAGGAGGCTTGTTTCGGTTTGGGGTTTTCGTCGGTTTTGTCACCCAATTGAACATAAGGTCCGTAAGCACCAATTTTCACATAAATTGGTTCGCCAGTTTCGGGATGGCGACCTACTTGGTCAGGGCCTGTAATTTTTTGCCGCAGCAATACTTCTACCTGTTTGGGGTCGAGGTCAGCTGGTGTCAGGTCTTTGGGAATTGAAGCGGTGATAACTCCTTCACCATTTTCAACTTCAATATAAGGGCCATATTTACCAATGCGGACTTTGGCATCTAGATTCTCTAGTTCTACAGTCCTAGCTTTGGTGGCATCAATTTGACTTTCCTGTTCTTTTACCAGCGTTTCTAGTCCTTTATCTCCCAGATAGAATTTCTGCAAGTAGGGCAGCCATTTTGCTTCACCTGTGGCAATATCATCGAGAGTTTGCTCCATCTTCGAGGTAAAACTGGGATCAACAACGTCCGGGAAATATTTTTCCAACAAGTCGGTGACGGCAAAAGCGGTGAAGGTGGGAATGAGAGCGTTAGTCACCAAATGGGCATAACCCTTGTCGATAATTGTGCCAATGATGCTGGCGTAGGTACTAGGACGACCTATACCTTCGCTTTCTAAGGTTTTCACTAAAGTTGCTTCGGTGTATCTAGCTGGCGGTTGAGTTTCGTGCCCAACGGCTTCTAACTCTGTACAATTTGGATGATCGCCTACTTTCAGATTTGGTAAAATTACTTCCTGGTCTTCCAGTGCTGCTTCTGGGTCATCTGAACCTTCGACGTAGGCACGTAAGTATCCGGGAAATTCAATCCGTTTGCCAGAAGAACGGAATCCAGCGTCCTCGACTTGCAATTGCACAGTAATTTGAGTTTGCCGGGAATCAGCCATTTGACAGGCGACAGTCCGCTTCCAAATCAAATCGTAAACGGCAAGTTCTCGACCGCCCAAACCAGTTTCTTGGGGGGTGCGGAAGGTACTACCTGCTGGACGAATTGCTTCGTGTGCTTCTTGTGCGCCTTTGGATTTAGTGGTGTATTGCCGGGGTTGGGGACTGAGGTATTGTTGACCGTAGAGCTTTTCTACACAACTGCGAGCAGCTGCGATCGCTTGATCTGACAAATGTACCGAATCTGTCCGCATATAGGTAATATACCCTTGCTCGTACAAATTCTGAGCAACCCGCATCGTGTCACGAGCCGAGAGACGCAGTTTCCGGTTAGATTCTTGTTGCAACGTCGAAGTGGTGAACGGTGGCGACGGTTTACGCGTCACTGGGCGTTCTTCGATGTCGTTAACATTCCAGGTTTTCCCAGTTAGGCGTTCCTTGAGGGCTACCGCTTGTTCTTCGTTGAGCAACAAGACATTACGACCTGCGGTAATTTCTCCGGTTGCGGCATCAAAATCACTGCCGTTAGCGATTTTGGTTCCTGCCAATGTTACCAACTGGGCAGCAAAGGGGGTTTTTTCCTTTGACAAACTAGCTTTTAAATCCCAGTACGTACCCTCATGGAAAGCGCGGCGTTGGCGTTCCCTAGTAACTAAAAGCCTCACAGCTACAGATTGCACTCGCCCAGCAGATAATCCCCAGGCGATTTTTTTCCATAGGAGAGGAGAAAGGGTATAGCCCACCAGTCGATCTAAAATCCGCCGGGTTTCTTGAGCGCGAACCAACTGCTCATCGATATTGCGGCAATCTTTCAGAGCTTTTTTGATCGCCTCTTGGGTAATTTCGTGAAACACCATCCGCTTAGTCGGAACTTTCGGCTTCAGTAGTTGGTATAAATGCCAACTAATGCTTTCACCTTCCCGGTCTTCGTCTGTTGCCAGAATCAGTTCATCTACATCTTTAAGGGCATCTTTAAGTTGGGTAACAATTTTCTTTTTGTCTTTCGGGACAACATACACCGGTTCAAAGTCGGCGTCCACATTTACCCCTAGCTGCGCCCATGATTCCCCTTTGACGGCAGCGGGAATTTCACTAGCCGACTGGGGTAGGTCACGCACATGACCCATAGATGCCTCCACCCGATAGCCTGCTGGCAGGTAGTTGCGAATGGTACGAGCTTTGGTTGGAGATTCGACGATGACGAGAGTTGACATGGAAATTTCAATAAAAAGAAGAGCTACTAAGCTAAACAGTCAAATTGAGGTAACTTTTACAAATTGTCAAGATAAATGGTCACGCTTAGGGCGGTGATTTAATCCTCACATAAACTGCCTGCTTGGGAGAAAATCCGCTGAACTTAATGCCCAGTCTGTCCCAGAGGATAAATGAGGATACGCTGGGTGTGAATTTCCAGCTATTTCAATCTTTAACTTATCTAACGCATAATTGGCGACTACAGTTTTCAAAATATTCTTTAATTGGGAAATTGGGCATGGAAGATGAGAAAGCAAGGAACAGGGAGACAGGGAGACAAGGTGACTTGAGTGAGTACTTATAACAAGTCTTTCTCCTTATCCTTCCTCTTCACAATGCCCAATGACCCATGCCCCATGCCCAATGCCCCACTTTAATAAAGCTTGTGCCAAAATTAAACCAAACTTGAGAGGAAAAGCGAAGTAGCATTTATACCTATATCAGGAAAGCAAAACTATGCAACCAATTCGTCAGGGTGATGTTATCTTACTACCTGTGCAGCAGGTTGAAGGACAAAAAATACCTCACTTAACTTTGGCAGAAGGCGAAGTTACGGGGCATAAGCATCGCATTACTGAGGGAAACGCCGAATTATACGAGAAAGATAGCACACTTTATTTACGTGTGTTTTCAGAGTCGGCATTGCTTGCCCATGAGGAGCATAAAGCTATTTTTATTCCCCAAGGTGATTGGATAGTGAAAATTCAACGGGAATACGAGCCTGAAGGTTGGCGATATGTCGCTGATTGAAAAGTTAACGCCTGAGCAAGAGGCTTTGATTCCAGTTTATCGGGAGAAGTGGAGAGCGATCGCGCTTTCGACTGAGCAGATTGATCGTGCAAAAGCAGCCAAGGTGATAAAAGCTGCTTATGTATTTGTGGGATTATCTAAGCCTGAAATTTTATTTTTTGATAGTCCCTATGCTGCTTGGACTGCCATTAATTGTGACTTGAAGAGCAAATTGAAATATAAGTTATATCAGGGATTATGGAAGTTAATTTTTGGTTTGCGTGAGATATATCAATATCTAAATATAGAAATTATTAATAAATTAAGTGCAGAATTTTCTAGCGATGCTCATATTTTATTAAGGCAAGATTCATTGTACTTAGGTCTACCTTTAATAAATGAATTAGATGATACAGAGCAAGATGTCGCATCATTAATAGATTGCTGTATTTCCCCTACAAAAATCCTTCTTAATGGAATTGATAAGGATTTTTGTATTTCAGTGTTAAATTGTACTCATAACTCAAGAAAATGGAATTTATTTCAGGCGATAATTAAGGATTGTGGTTGGATTTTTACATTTGAAAATATTTGTATAGTATGCGATCGCCCCCTTCACCTGCGCTTCGACAATCAAAACCGCCTCCACGCTGAAGGCGAACCCGCCATTGAATTTATTGATGGATATAGCCTTTACTCGTACCACGGCGTAACCTTGCCTGAAAAATACGGTAAAATCTACCCGCAGCAATGGCAATCTCAATGGCTTTTGACAGAGGAAAACGCCGAACTACGCCGAGTGTTAATTCAGGGTATCGGTTACGCTAGAATTTGCGAAGAATTGCAAGCTATTGAATTAGATACTTGGGCTGAATATACACTATTAAAAATTGATGCTGATGTTGATGAAGAAGCAATTTATTTATTAAAAATGACTTGCCCTAGCACAAGCTTTATTCACGCCTTGCGAGTTCCACCTAATATGAACTCAGCGCGTGAAGCAATTCGCTGGATAAATTGGGGTGTAGATCCAGAAAGATTTGGGGTGCAAACATAATTGCTTAAGAGACTTTCCCATTTAGAAATTGTTCAAGTAGATGAAAGTTTTTGATTAGTAAAAATGATTCACACGCTAACACCTGAGCAAGAGGCTTTGATTCCAATTTATCGGGAGAAGTGGAGAGCGATCGCTAAATTTTAAGGTAATGACAATCCATTCATGCTAGATGTCACATTAGCAGAAAGGGCATAGTATATTTATTAAATGCAGTAACTTGAGAGTTAATTATTCATTTTTGAGTAGTACAGTGAAGATACTACCATTTGGATAATTATCTTCAATAGTAATTGAACCAGAATGTGCGTCGATCGCCATTTTGCAGAAAGCCAATCCTAAACCAATTTGCGAAATTTCTGGTATCGGAGTTCCAATTTCATACTTCTCAAAAATGATTTGTCGTAACTCCAGACTTACTCCCGAACCAGAATCAGCGACTTGCACTTTTACACCGCCTGCTGCTAAATACTCTCCCCGTAGGGTAACTTGAGACTTGGACGGGGAGAACTTAATGGCATTGGAGAGCAAATTATCCAGCACTCGACGAAAGATAACTGCATCTACTGCAACAATACCACCAGGTTCGGGTAGTTCGCGTATCAGGGTCAGGTTCTTTTGATTTGCGATCGCCTCAATATCTGCTAATGCTGACATACATAGCGTACAAAGGTCTACTTCTGTGTAGTTGAGAACCATTTTTCCAGATTCCAGCTTTGCCATGATCAGCAAGCTATCGATTAATGATTGCAGTTGTTGTCCAGCAACTAAAATTTGATCGACTTTGCCTTGCTGTTGTTCAGGTGACAAACTTGACAACCGTAGAATCTCTGCGCCTAAAACAATACTGGTAAGTGGATTTCGCAGATCGTGCACAATCATGTTTACCATGTCTTCTCGCAGTTTGAGCAATACTTGCATATTGTCGTACTGCCGCTTAATCCGCAACATAGAGTGAACTCTAGCTCGTAATTCTACACCATTGACTGGTTTACTAATGAAGTCATCTGCACCTGTCGCCAGACATCGAGCCAAATCTTCTTTATCGGTTAATGCTGTCACCATAATGATCGGCACTGCTTGCCATTGTGAATCAGCTTTGATGCGTCGGCAAACTTCCATCCCATCAAGATCGGGCATCATCACATCTAATAAAATCAGATCGGGCTGAAAACTATCGAGGCGATTTAGAGCTTGTTGACCACTAGGAGAGTAGTATAGCTGGTACTTTTCACCATCCAGCAGAGTTTCAACAACATCAAAGTTATCGGGTTCATCATCGATCACTAAAATAGAGGGTTGACTATCCATCGAGAATTTCCGCTACCTTCCTAAAAGTTGTTGAATTGTGGTTACAAGCTGTTTAAGTTTTATGGGTTTGGTCAAATATTCATTAGCCCCAGCGGCTAAACAAGTTTCGCGATCGCCGGGCATAGCTAATGCTGTTAGTGCAATTATGGGAATATGCGCAAATTGGCGATCGTTACGGATGCGGCGGATTGCTTCTAACCCATCCATTCCCGGCATTTGGATGTCCATCACAATTAAGTCGGGGCATTGAACTCTCACAAGGTCAATAGCTTGTTGTCCATTATTTGCCAAAATGATATGATACCCTCGACTTTCAAGATAAGCAGACATCGTATCAATATTTGGTTGATTATCTTCTGCCAGCAAAATCAAAGGATTCTCGAGAAAGACTTCTGGCACTACAATTAAATTTGGCGAGTCAGAACGGGCAGGATGTTGTAGCTTCTCTATAGTTACCTGAAGTTGAGCGCGGGTAATGGGTTTGACCAGATATTCAAATGCTCCCTGAGCCAGTCCTTTGCTATGCTCATCCATAACTGAAATGATGATTGTTGGAATATCTTTGGTTTTTGGGTTGATCTTGAGTTGATTTAGCACCTCCCAACCCGATAGGTTCGGTAGTTGCAGATCGAGAATGATTAGAGCAGGTTGAACTCGCAGCACTTCTTCTACGGCTCCTTCACCTTGAGAATAGATGATGGGTTGCATTCCCATCTCGCGGAAGTAACGAGTAATCTGATCGGCTGCCGCCACAGAATCTTCGATAATCAAAACTTGAGCATTTTCAGCAAGTAAGGGATAGCTGGGTAATGAAGCAGTTACCTGCGTCCTAAGAACATTATTGCTGCTGGTACGGTAGGGAATGCGGACGGTAAAACAACTTCCCTTTCCAACTTCACTGCTAACTAAGACTGTTCCTCCATGTAGGGTAATAATCTTTTGTACCAGTGCCAAACCTAGACCAGTGCCACTGTACTGGCGGTTAAGGCTGCTGTCAAGCTGGATAAAAGGCTGGAACAGCTTGCTAATTTCTTCAGGGGCGATACCAATGCCGGTATCAGTGATATGGAAGCAGAGATTTAGAGAAGATGAGGAAGACAAGGAAGAATTTACTTCCCTTGCTTTCCCTGCCCCCTTGCTCCCCTGCTCCCTGGTCACTGAGCGTAGTCGAAGTGCTGCTCCCCTGCTCCCCTGCCCCTCCAGCCGGACTTCTAGCGTTACAGATCCCCGTTCTGGCGTAAACTTGACAGCGTTACTTAGCAGGTTGATTAGTACTTGGCGCAGGCGGCGATCGTCTACTTGGATGCTGGCAATATTGTCAGAAATATGAGTAATAAGACGAATATTTTTTTTCAAAGCCATCTGTTTGACAAAGGCAAGGCTGGTATCACATAGGCTCCTAACCGAAACATCACTTAGTTGCAGTTCCAGTTTGCCAGATTCAATTTTAGACAAGTCTAGAATGTCGTTGATTAGTTCTAGTAAATGTCTGCCACTGCGTTCAATAGTGGCGATCGCTTTTGCTTGTCTTTCATTAAGGGAACCGAATACACTTTCTTGTAAGCCTTCTGACATACCCAAAATCGCATTGAGAGGTGTTCGCAGTTCATGGCTCATGTTTGCAAGAAATTCATCTTTGAGGCGAGTGGCACGGGCAAGTTCCATATTTGCGTTAGCAAGCTGCTCATTCGTTTGCCGCAATTGTGCTTCGGCTTGTTTGCGTTCTGTGATATCTTCGTGAGATACCAGTATGCCAATCACCTCTCCTACATTATTGGTCAGGGGAACTTTATTAGTTCGTAGCCAGAGTTGTTTGCCATTATCCCCTTCAAATGGCTCCTCATAGCCTAGTTTAGGTGTTTGGGTGTTCATCACCATCGCATCGTCTGCATAGTAGAGGTGTGCTAACTTTGCCCAAGGTAATTCAAAATCGGTCTTGCCGATAATTTCATCGGCTGTCAATTGAAAATCGCGAATAAATGCCGGATTGCAACCGATAAACCGCGATTGGCGGTCTTTCCAAAAAACACGTTGCGGAAATGTATCTAGTACCGTTTGCAGCATTTTGCGTGATTCTTCCAGTTCTTGCGCAGTCTGTTTGCGCTCACGGACATCAAACAGGGTGCTGCGGCTATATAGATAGTTACCCTCAGCATCCTTGACAGCAGTAGCGCTTACCAGCACTGGCAAAATTGTGCCATCTTTACAAACTATGTCAAACTCCAAATTCTTCACCGAACCCTGCTTTTTGAAGCGAGGATAGCTTTGTGCGAAGGACAAGCGACTGGCTGGGGTGAAAAAATTTACCAGGGGTTGGCCAATCATTTCTTCACGGGTATAACCCAACCATTGCAGTTCAGTCTCGTTGACCTTAAGCAATCGACCTTCGCTGTCAAGGGAATGGTAGCCACAAGGGGCATTATTGTATAAATCTTCGACCTCATAGGCATATTTTGCCAATGCCTCTTGTGCCTCTTTCCGTTCGCTGATATCAGCGATCCGGACTAGATGCATGGTACGTCCGGCTACAGTAATCGGCTTGGCTGCAATGTTTCCCCAGAAAATTTTACCCTGAAGAGTAACATATTCAATCTCTAGACTCCAGACACCTTTTAACTGCATATCTCTGACGCTCGCATCTGTTTCGCTGGCGGTGAATGGACGCAGCTGGAGTGTCTGCCCACTGATATTGACTAATTCAGCTTTGTCAACCGCCTCAAACATTTCCACTGCCCGCCGATTGCAATTCAAGGTGAGCAGCGTTTGCGGATCGACCAGAAAGATGGCATCAGCAGATTCGTTAAAAATTGCTTCTTGCAAATCTCGATTGTGGATGAGTTCCTGTTCGGCTTGTTTGCGTTGTGTAATGTCAACATGGCAACCAATCATCCGCAAGGGATTGCCGTCTCGATCCCAGGCAATGACACGACCGGAACAAATGACCCAAACGGTAGAACCATCCTTATGTCGATATCTCACCTCATTGTAATAGGGGATTTGTCCACGACTTTGGATGTGTTGCTCAAAAAGTTGCAGAACACCTGGTAAATCCTCTGGAAAAATCAGGCGTTGCCAGCTCTCTGGTGTATTTGCCAACTCATGATCTTCATAGCCGAACATCTGCTTGAAGGTTAAACTCAAGTATTCCTGATTGCCTGGAATATCCCAGTCCCAGTAACCTGCTAGAACTACCTCGAGTATCTGCTCTAGAAGACGTAATTCAATTTGCAGCATCTGCGTGCGTCGCCGCTCCTCCTCCGAGAGCTTGCGTTCTGTGATATCCATTAGCACGCCCAGCATTTGCAGCAATTGCCCGGTTGCATCGTAAACTCCCCGTCCTTTTGCCGATACCCAATGAATGCTGCCATCTTGCCAGACAACTCGATATTCCACTGCATAATCGGTTTGTGTGGCGATCGCCTGCCTCAATTCTTGCTCAACCCATTCTCGATCCTCTGGATATAAATGATTGGCCCACTTTTCATAAGTCCAATTCACATCACTACTCAAATCGGAACTAAAACAGCGAATTGCGTTCTCACTAGCAAATATTTGATTGGTGATTGGGTTCAACTCCCAATAACCAATACCAGCAAAACTCAGGGTAAGCTTGAGTTTCTCTTCACTGGCTTTGAGAGCTGCTTCTGTCCGTTGGCGTTCTGCTAGTTCTGCCTGTACTTGCTCATCAGAACTTCCCTGTTGAATGGCGATCGCTATTTGCACCGCCAGTTGATCCAACAAATCTAGTTCTACTGATTGCCAATGGCGAGATGCACTACATTGGTGAGCAATTAATAATCCCCATAATCGCTCTTTGACCAAAATAGGTACTACCAAATTGGCTTTGACTTCAAATTGTTCTAGAAGTTGCAAATGACAATTCGTTAAGCCAGCTTGATAAATATCGTCGATTGCTCGTTTTTTCCCTTGGCGATAGTCACTTCCGGTTCCCTTGTAAAAGCAGGTGTCTAAAATCTGCTTTCCCAGAGCCACTGTCCAACCAGGAAGTACTGACTCTGCGACAATTGTACCGCTCATATCCGGCTGAAATTGATAGATAACTACTCTGTCTGCTTTGAGAAACTGCCGCACTTCTGTGGCTGTGGTACGCAGAATCTCTTCTAGTTTCACACACTGACGAATCTGTAAAGCGATCGCAGCAATCAGTTGCTGCTGTTCCCGACTTTGTTCTAACTGTCGAATCAAATCCATCCGTTGAACGGCATGATGAATTGCGCCTTGAAGAACTTCAGGTGTGAGTTTCTTTTTAACCAGATAATCTTGTACACCACTTGTCATCGCACGCACAGCACTGATTTCATCCCCTTGTTCTGTCAGCACAATCACAGCAGTTTGGGTATTGCTATGGCATTCCCGAAATTGCTGAATAAACTTCAGTCCATCCCTATCGGGTAACGCAAAATCTAGTAAAACGATATCTGGTATCTCCTGCTGACAGCATTTCAGTGCTGGCTTTCCCGCCTCAAACTCCAAAAAGCGGTAGGTATACAGGCTGTCTTGCTCCAAAAAGCGACGATATGCTTCTCGATCTTCAGCGCAATCATCAATCAGCAGGATCGTGAGGCAAGAAGGATGACTCATAAGTTAAAAATACAAACGCGATCGCGTTTCAAAAAAATTATACCTTGATATCATCGTGTTAATAGCCTGATGTAACGCTTGGCAATAATCTAGCAGATTTCCCTAACATGATAAGGATTTAGCGCTTTTGTCCGCTTCACGAGCCGTTGTACTACATCGCCTACAACGCTATCAGATGGAGTTTATAATATTGTTTCGTTTAACGTCGTAACTCTTAATCTAAATAAATTCTGGCACAAATGAGCGAAATACTTCTTGTAGTAGACATGCAAAACGGTTTTATGTCTGAGAAATGCAGACATATTATTCCTACTGTTATTAAACTAATTGAGCGATTTCTAGCAGATGGAAAACTCGTTAAGTTCACAAGATTTATCAATACGGCTGATAGTAATTATGTCAAACTAATTCATTGGTCAAGATTGATGCAAGAATCAGAAACGAGCATTATTGATGAACTTCAGCCATATATAAATAATGTTTTTGATAAACATTATTATTCTGCATTTACAGAAAGTTTTTCGAGTTTTATTTTTCTCAATCAAATCAGTAAAATATATCTTTGTGGAATTGCGACTGATAGCTGTATTTTGAAAACAGCAATTGATTCTTTTGAGCGTGGTATTGAACCAGTGATTATCGAGGATGCTTGCTCTAGTCACGGTGGTCAGCAAGCACATAATGCAGGTATTTTTTTGCTGAAGCGTAATATAGGAAAAAACCAAATTAAGATGACTGATGAGATTCTTCAGGAGATGTCATAAGCCTTGTCTTGCATCATCGCTAATATCCTGAAGCTGTTGCGATGCCTACGGTGTCACTGAGCGCAGCCGAAGTGCGGGCTGCGCCTACGCAAGGGTTGGTCTTATAAACGTAGTCCGATGTTTGAAAGCTTAGTCATGAAGAGATTAATAAAATTGGAGCTTTTGTACAATTTAATCGAAAGTTATGCAAAGAACAAGGCTCTGGCTTAGGACTGGCTATTGTTTAGCATATAGTTAAATTATATGGTGGTGAATTGACAATTGCTAGTATTCCTGAAAAAGGAACTACTGTAAGTGTAAGTTTGTCTTGCTAGAGGATGCTGACAAATATCACTACAGTAAAATACAAATTTACAAAATAGTAATTCAAGCAGTAAAGGGAATCTATCTTAATCTGTTAGGGTATTAGTTATATTCCGTAGTTTGAAGTACGCTTTTTCAACACCAGGTTTGGACAACATGACCCTGCAACTGTTGTCCAAACCAAGGTGTATTTTGCGAAAGTGTATAAAGATTTTTCCGTTCGACTTTCCAGGGTTGCTGGGGATCAAATAAAGTAAGTTCTGCTGGTTGATGAGGTACGATCGCACTTACTTTTTGCCCTAAACATTCCGCTGGATTGGTACTCAATGCCCGCCATAATTCTAAAGCTGTAAATTCCTCAGTTTCAACAAGATATTGCCACAGTAAAGGTAATGCTAGCTCTAAACCAATTGCCCCAGCTGGTGCTTCGGCAAAGGCTTGGACTTTTTCTTCGTAGCTGTAGGGTGTGTGATCGATAGCGATCGCATCAATTACACCCGCACGTACCCCTGCACGCAAGGCCGCCATATCACTGGGAGTACCTAAAGGTGGGTCTAAATGCAAGCTGGTGTGATAACTCTTAACTGCTTTGGTATCAAGTAAAAGGTGCATCCAGGTGGTGCTGGCGGTGATCGGTAAAGCAGCCGCCTTAGCTGAAGCAATTAATTCCACGCTGCGAGCTGTAGAGACACGCATGATATGGACTGGTGTGCCGATGGTTGCCACCAATTCAAGCATAGCTGCGATCGCAGTTGTTTCAGCGCTGGCAGGAATTGGGGGTAAACCAAAACGCAGAGCATCTTTCCCTTCTCTCATTACACCATTCGCTGCTAACTGGCGATCGCTAGGCCAAAATGCGACTGGTTTGCCCAAAGGCTGGAGATACTCTAACACTCGCCGCACCAGCGCCAAATTTTCTAAGGGCTTACCATCAGTAAAACCAACAACTCCAGCCGACGCTAAATCTGCCAATTCCGTCATCTGCTTCCCAGCAATATCTACAGTGATCGCACCCCAGATATGAAGCAGGGGAGCAGGGGAGCGGGGGAGCAGGGGAGACAAACTCTTCTCTGCTCCTCGGTCACTGAGCGTAGCCGTTGGCGCAGCCTCTCGTAGAGAAGTGCTGCCCCTCTGCCCCTCTGCCCTCTTCTGCTGCAACTGTGCCACAAGCGCAGGGTTATCAATAACTGGGGATGTATCAGGTAAAATGCTAACTCTAGTAAAGCCGCCAGCAGCAGCAGCTTGTAAGAAAGACAAGAGGGTTTCTCGTTCTTCAAAGCCAGGTTCACCAGAGTGGCTGTACAAATCCACTAATCCAGGGCCGAGAACTAATCCTTGACAATCTCTGATTTGAGTATCGGAAGCGATGTCAGAAATGTGCGAAGCCACTTCTCGGATATAACCATCAGCAATCAGCACATCAAAGAGTTCGTCGATTTCAGAAACAGGGTCAATCACTCGTACTTTTTGCAGCAGTTCAGTCATAAAAGTTTTTAGTTATGAGTTAGGAGTTAAGAGTTAGGAGTTAAGAGTTAGGAGTTAGGAGTTAAGAGTTAGGAGTTATTGGCTCCTCACTCATCACTTCTAACTTTATTCATCACTCATAATTTTTCACTCCTAACTTTATTCCTAACTCCTAACTTCTCACTCCTAACTTTTTCACAAGGCCCCTGCTGCTGTTTTATCTAGTACGCCTCCACCAAAGTGATAGGTGATATTCATCGCTTGCAGTACTGGTAAACCTTCGATGCCAGCAGGGTAGTCGATTACACTGACTGCACCATTACCCTGACGAAAACTCCAGAAGTTTTCCAGCGATAAACCCAGAATGTGACAAAGCAAGGTTTTGTTAGTAGCGTCATGAGCTACTACTAATACAGTTTTGGATTGATTATTTGATGCTGCTTGCAGAATTGATTGCCAAGCTGCAACGCTGCGTTCCCACACCTGTTGCAAGTTCTCGCCTTCAGGCATTTGCACTTGCGTTGGGATCAGCCGCCATCGCTGCAATTCTCCCGGAAACTCTTGTTCTATCTCTGTTTCTAATTTTCCTTCCCAGAGACCATGACTGATTTCTCTTAAACCATCTTGCAATTCTAACTTTACATTAGGATGTTGTTTTAAGATAATCTCTGCTGTTTCTTTCGGGCGCAGCATGGTGCTACTTACAGCAAAATTAATGTCTACGTCTTGAAGAAATTCACCTGCTTTTTGCGACTGTTGTCTACCGTTGTCGTTGAGTGGGACATCAATTTGTCCTTGAAACCTGGTTTGGCGATTCCAGTCGGTTTCACCGTGACGCACTAGTAACAATCTTACTCCTTGATGATCCGGTCGCAATGAGGGTAGAGTTTCTCCGGTGTGTTGCGTCTGATTTAAGGATTCTAGCTGGACTGGTTCGCCCAATCCTCCAGCAAAGTTTAATACGGTGATACCACAGTTAGATTGCTGTATTGAATGGTAGCGACTGGGAGGAATTCCTAACGCTGTGCTAATTAGGGCGCGATTAATTCCGTTATGTCCCACGATCAGAATAGTTTCGCCTTGATGTTGAGACAAAATTTCTTGCCAAAACTGCCGTGCTTGTTCGTATAAAGCAAGAACGGGAAAATGTTCTCTTGTCCCTTGTGCATCATTAAGCAGCATCCGCAGTTCGTCGGGGTGTTGATGCCAAGTACGGTAATCTTCGGCAAATTTTTCTTTTACTTGGGCAGTTAACAGCCCTTCCCATAAAGGCAGGTCGATTTCTAGCAGCAAATCAGAAACTTGGAGTACAGCAGATTGTTCAGTATGAGTAGCTAACTCACTATGGATAATATCTGCTGTATGTTTTGCCCGTTGTAAAGGGCTGCTGTAAATCGCATTAAATAAGATATTGCTGAGGGCTTTGCCTACAAGACTTGCATCATTACGACCTTTTTCGGTTAATGTTGACGCATCAGTGCGTCCTTGGATACGCCGCTCGGTGTTATAACCGCTTTGACCGTGGCGCACAATGATGACACGAGTCATCTCAAAGCCCTCCTCTTATCTTGACGATTAATTTTACTGCAAAACGATTGCATAATTATCGACTCAGGAGGGCGGATTGAGTCTGGTGCAAAATTTTATTCTGGTAGAGGAGGCAATAAAATCGGCTAAAACTGCGATTGTCTGAACGATGTTTTCTAATAAAGCTATTTTGATTTAAGTAAAAAAACAAGACTGAAAATGATGTGGAAATAATTTCGTAATTGTGCCTAGTACAATGTCTAACCTAGTAATGAAAAGTTTGTAGTAAGCACTTTAGTGCTTAAAAAATTCAAGACTAAAGTCCTTACTACGAACTTGTTGACCTTACTAATTGAAACTTTACAGATTATTAGCAAAGATTTTGGGCAACGCATAATTAATTAAAACTACAACGTCAGCCTTTATACTTGCTTATTCTCTCCCTATATCTAACTGTACTTGCAATCCATCATTATCATTGCCTGACTGAGCCGGCGCTAAGAAAACTGAAGTGTCTGGCTGTGATAATGATTCGTTAAAGCGGATTTGAGCTGGAGCTTTATTTTCTGTTCTATTATTGTTGGAAAAACTTGCTGGATTAGTTTGCTCAAAAAAAGTTCTAAAGTCATCTTGGGCTGTTTTGCGATCAATTCCAACTAGAGAATCACCAGTTAATCTGTATTGTCCGGGATTTGGGTTTGATGCTGGTGATTGGGCGTAGACTTGGCTGCCTAAGCTTGCAAAGGCTGCCGTAATCCCCAAGAAAGCAATAACTTTGGCGTTCATTTGTTTTACCCCAATTATTTTTAATATTGCTTGTCTATTATTCTCTGGGAAAAGTATTTTGATTAACTCTATTGTTAGGTTCAACTATAATAATTTTATTGCGTATATACTTAGCGTGTCAATGATTTTTGCTGTTTTAGGGATTAACAAGTTATAACTTTGGCATCTCTTTGAAAGTCGGATTATCTGGTTCAGTTTTTTAGCGATCGCAGTTAAGTTCGTTGAGCTAGTACGCCAACATTAAATTAAGGATATTTAACAGTGGCACAAAAGCGATCGCTTGAGTGAAGCTGTTGAATGACCATCACGACAATTTTTGTTACAATCTGACAAATTTGTTACTAAAATAACAAGTTTAGTTACCATCACTACGATTTTTGTTACAAACATCATAATTTTCGTTACAATATTACAAATTTAGTTACTATCACTACGATTTTTGTTACAAACATCATAGTTTTAGTTGATATTGCTGAGACTATTGTTACAAGCGACACCAATTTCTGTGGATTTTACGCAACCAAAATTACGCTTTGGTAAGGCAAGCTAGCTCTAGAACACCATAAAAAGAACATAATTATGCCTCGTCAAAAGCGTACATATCGCGTTCTAGAAAAAGCTGAATTGAGAATCGCCGGACTCAAAGCAATCGATCCCAGTATGGATTTTGGGGATGCTCGCAACTTGCAAAATGTCGCACAAGTCATTCAGCAATACCGCAGTAAAATAGATGCTTATAATACAACTTTGGCTGTGATTGACTCTTACAAAAACGAGATGAAAGAGTTGGAAAAAACTTTGAGCGATCTGAATGAAAAAATGCTCCTGGGAGTTGCCTTTAAGTACGGTAAAGACAGCCATGAGTATCAGATGGCGGGTGGTGTTCGCAAAAGCGATCGCATCCGTAAAAGCAGAGCAACCCGCTTGAAATCAACTTCAGAAGAAACAGCTATTAAGGATGTTAAAACTGCATAAAAAGCATCCTCAAATTAAAGCTTGTTATTAGCAAGATTTTAGGCATGAGCAGGAGTGCAGCAAAGTAGAACAAGAACTGCTAATCGCTGTCATGCTTGAATTTTGCATCATTTTTTTGTCTAGAACAGCAAAGAAAGCAAAACTTAAGTGATTGTTCTGGTGTGTATTTTACTTTAGTCATCAGAAGCTTTACGTAAATATATTGATGAACCTATAAGTAAATTCAGTAAAATTCGTGAGGTTTAACAGATAATGACTAATTAAAATTACCTTTAAATACAGTCAATATTTGTTCCAATAAACAACTTTGTAATAATACATAAATTGTTTATAAGTAATTATTGTTCAATACAATTTTATCCCCTGATGAGCGACTTAAATAACCAAAAACTAAACCTTAAATTCCATCAGTTGCGTTTACTTCCATATCTAGCAATTGGTTCTCTGATTTTTTATTTAAATTCCTATCTAGATTTAAACTACATAGTTAAAGGATATTTAGTCTTAATGGAATGTCAACTATGTATAATCGTTATTTACTTTTTGACGGCAAAAATCACTAGCAAAACAGATAAATAATCAAAAAAGGTCAAAAAGTTTGGTTGTATTGTATGTCAATAGATATTTATTAGAGTTAATTAAGGAATAAAATACTATGAAGACTAAATCTACAGCAATTATACTTTGCTTTTTTGGTGGCTGGTTAGGAATCCACAAATTTTATTTAGGACAAAATGTAGCAGGTATTTTGTACTTATTGTTTTTTTGGACTTGTATTCCATCTTTAATAGCCTTTGTTGAGTTCTTCATCCTAGTTTTAATGCCAGATCCCGAATTCAATACAAAGTATAATCAAGGCATAGCAAGCGCAGGTGGAGCCGTATCTGCAAAAGATGCAACTAGTGCGCTAGCTGATTTAAAAAATCTTTTTGATTCTGGAATAATTACCGCAGAAGAGTATGAAGAAAAGCGGCAAAAGCTTCTAAAATCTTTGTAAATTAAAATCATCAGTTGATTTACCGTGTCACAATCTAAATCTTGGTTTCAGCAAACTCCTGCTTGGGTATGGTTATCATTAATTCCGACATTGGGAGGATTTGCCATTGCCTATGCAGGTTATAAATCTAAGACTAAAACTTGGGTTGTCATAGGGATTAGCACCTCTGTTTTAGCTTTAGCTTTATCGGCAAATAGTTTAGCATTTCCGATCTGGATGGCTCAAATTGGCGTTGCCTTCTATCTCAAGAAGTCTTATTTAGTCAAAACCTATCCAAAAAATTTACCAATTCCTGAAGAACAAGAGCTAGCAAATTTAGTTGCAAAGACTCGTGATAAAATAGATATTAATGAATGCTCTAAACACGAATTAGTTACTTATTTAGGGCTGCCGATAGTTTATGCAAATAATATTGAATCCTTACTGAATGAAGGATATATTTTTACTCATGTAGAAGAGTTAATAGAAATAGCCGGAATTCCTGAAAAGCAGGTAACTCGAATTACACCGCTAATTACTTTTAGCTACAACTATAAAAAAGAAGCTGATTTTTCTTGGAAACGATTAAACACATATTCAACTGATGAATTAATTACCTGTGGATTAGATGGAGCGATCGCACAACAAATTGTTGCTGAAAGGCAGCAACGAGGTGAGTATAAATCATTGATTGATGTGAAGCAGCGCACTGGATTACCATTTAATACTTATCGTCATATCGCTTAGAGGCTGTTTGCAAAGTCATGATTGATGTATATCAAATATTTTTTTACCCCACCCTAACCCTCCCCTTATAAAGGGAACCGGATTTTCTTGTTTCCCCCCAATACATCGGGGGGATTAAGGGGGGTAATAATTCGATTAAAATTACAACATACCACTTTTAAAACAACCTCTTAGACTTTTTTACCCCACCCTAACCCTCCCCTTATAAAGGGGAGGGAACCGGATTTTCTTGTTTCCCCCCAATACATCGGGGGGATTAAGGGGGGTAATAATTCGATTAAAATTGCAACATATCACTTTTCAAACAACCTCTTAGACTCTCCATTCCTCCGCCTTTTTCCAAGGAAGTTTGACAGTAAATCGACTACCTTTACCTAACTGACTTTCGGCGTGGACAGTTCCACCGTGCAACTCGACAATTTTTTGCACCATCACCAATCCTAAACCACTGCCTGGAGAACGATGGTTAGAGGCAGTTTCAACTTGCACAAAAGGTTGAAATAATTTAAAAAGATCATCAGAAAGCATCCCAATACCAGTATCTACCACACTGATAAAGATATATTCATTGGTAGAACTTGGCTGGACTTCAATCCAAACTTCGCCTCCTTCTTTAGTAAACTTGATCGCATTACTCAACAAGTTGATAAATACTTGGCGAATACGGCGTTCATCGACTTGGATGGGTTCGAGTTCTTCAGGTATTTGTGCCCTCAAACGGATATTTTTCTGGAAGGCTAAATCTTTGACAAAACTCAAGCAGAAGTCACATATTCCCTGAATCGAAGTGGCAGCTAATTGCAGTTCTATCTTGCTGGATTCGGTGTCAGTAACGTCAAGGATTCGGTTAATTAATTCTAGTAGATCCTTACCGCTAGATTCGAGCATATCTAGCGATTGGCGCTGTTCTTCACTCACAGGGCCGTACACTTGATCTTTGAGTGCCTCTGTGATTCCCAAAATTGAGTTTAAAGGATTTCTCAGATCGTGGTTGATGTTTACTAAAAAGGTTCTTCTAGCACGATTTGCGACTTCGGCGCTTTCTTTAGCCTCACGTAGCGCGGATTCTGCGCGTTTGCGATCGCCTACTTCTAAAGTTAGAGCGACAATTTCCGCGATTGCTCTAATAAAGTTTTGCTCGCTCTGTTCCCATTTCCGAGGAATATCAACCTGTTCAGACAATATTGTTCCCACCATTTTCCCCCCAACCCAAAGACTGGTATCAATTAAGGAGACAATATTATTTGGTTCGAGCAATTTATCCCATAATTCTTGTACCCGTGGATCGGTGCGAGTGTCGGAGGCGGCAATAGTACCAGAAGCTAATAGGGCTTTAAAGTAGATGAAATAATCTGCAAGATTACGTTCTAAACCTGCCGAATGTTTCTGATTGCTACGTTCATAGAGGCTTATGCATTGTAGCTTGGTGCGTTGGCGCAGCCCGCCGTCGTCATCGCTATTGAATAACCATACACTCACTCGTTCTACTTCTAAGGCATTGGCTGCTTTTTCTGTGATGACTTTGAATGCTGTTTCCAGATTTCCTTCAAAAATCGCTTTGTGATTTGCCAGTTCTGTTAGTACTTGATGATGCTGGGCTAGTTTTTGCTCACTGTTAATGCGTTCTTCAACCTTGTGCTGTAATTCTTGAGTTCGCTGCTTAACTTGCAGTTCTAAGTCTTCATTTTTGCTAATCAGTGTAGTAAAGGTTTTGCGTAAACTTTGCGCCATTTCATTAAAAGATCCAGCCAGCACCTCTAATTCTTTAATGCCTTGTACTTTTACCACTGAGTCTTCGCTGTTGGTAAAATCAGTTAAATCTTTTGTCGCCCTGCTGAAGTGCAAAATTGGCACAGTAATCCACCGGGCGGTGACAATCCCCAATATAATCGCTAGTCCCAATGTTCCCAAACAGAGAAAAATTGTAGTTTGAATGTTGCGATTAATTTGCCCCATAAAGTCTGCTTCTGGGACAGCCACAATAATCAACCAGTTGACATTTTGTTCGCCCTCGAAGGGTCTAACTTCTAAAAATTGTCGTTTGCCGTCAAAGGAAAAATCTAGTTGCTGTAAAGTTTGAATTTGGTCAAAGTTATTAAATTTAGTTTTTAAGTATTTAGCGGTTGCTTGAGTCAAAGAATTCCCGCTCTGGGAAGCTTTCAACCTAATAGGTTTACCATTTTGGAAGCGGAATGGTTCTTCAGTTGTAGAACTTGCAACTAATAGCCCCGATCGCTCGATAATAAAAATTTGCCCAGACTTGCCAACTTTGATGTTTTGCAGCAAATCCCCAATTTGGGATAGGTGAGTGAGAGTGCTGTTGACTCCGAGTAGTTCACCTTGGGAGTTATAGATGGGAAGAGAAGCACTAATTAAAAGTGTTGGTTCAGTGCGGGGTGTAAAAATCTGACTAAAGCTGAATTTTTTAGCGGTAACTGCTGTGAGATAATCAGGAAGCGATCGCGCATCATAGTTTTTGATTACCTCTGGTAGTTGAGTACGTTCACCTTGAGAGTCAATTCTGTAAGTATAGAGATCGTACCCAGTTGACTTTCCAGCTTTTCTGAGTAAAGATTGGCGATCGTTGAGCTTCTCTACCGCTAGATACTCTTGCTGTTCATTGCTTGCAGCTATTGCCAAAGCATCTGGAAAAATCTTTAACTGCTCTATTAAGTATGACTCCCAGGTTGCCAGATTTTCTATGTTCAGCAACCCCATATTAATGAGATTTTGATTACTGCGTAATACCTGACGCGGCGTTGCCAAATAAGTTTGCAAATTCTGCTCGACTCGATTGGCAACTTCATGACGCAATTCGCTAGCTACCTCATTGACTGCCTTTTGCCCATTGTGGATTGATAAGTATGCAGTCAATCCCACAGCTAGCAGAATTTGCAGCACAAACAACGCTACCAAAATGCGATTTAGAGCTACGCCTTTAAACAGGGAAAAAACATTATCTTGCCCAGTATTTTTATTCATCTGCCCACTTCCCCTTCCTGTCCTGTAGTACTGAGTACAACACCTCTAGTTTGCTGTCCTGTGGGCCTATGTATGGTTTGTACTCGGTCGGATCAAGTGCCAATATACCATTTCTGGTAAAAGAACAAAACGTTACATAACTGCACCTGTAAATTTTACCAGCCAAAAATATGACTAACGTCTATCACAAAGACAAAGACGCGATTTATCGCGTCTGGCATTTTTGAATAAATCTAACTGTAGACAGATGAAATTTGAAACGCTACTGTTATCAATAGCGTGTTTTTTGGCGTTCAGGCTATCTTCTAGTTTAGGCGCTAAAGAAAAGGAGTTAATCATTTAAATATTGCTCCTAATTTTACTGCATCCTGCCCACAACCAGCCCAAGACATAGGTTTTATCACTCATGCTGAACGTATCCACTCACAATTCTCAACAAAATCAGCAATTAATTGACAATACTGACTGGAACGTTATTGAAACGGAGTTTAATCCGACGCAGTTACATCATAAAGAAACTGTTTTCACTCTTGGTAATGGGTTATTAGGAGTGCGGGGTACATTTGAGGAAGAATATCCCCAAGATTTTCCAGGCGTACTCATCCACGGTGTTTATGATGATGTGATAATTACTCATACCGAACTGGTAAACTGTCCCAACTGGCTGCCATTGGTGGTGAAAGTAGCAGGCGAACGCTTTAGTATGGACAGTGGTGAAATTCTCAACTACGAACGTCGGCTTGATTTACGCTTAGGTTTAGTTAGCCGTGATGTGCGGTGGCGTAGTCCTAATGGTCATACTCTAGATTTTCACTTCGAGCGTTTCGCCAGTTTAGCAGACCAACACGTTTTGGCGATTCGCGCTCAAATTACATCGGTAGACTTTGAGGGTGAAATTACCGTTGAAGCTGGATTTGACAGCGAACCACATACCCAAGGCGTCAAACATTGGCGAACTTTAAATCAAGGTGGCATAAATCAGATTATTTGGTTAAACAGTACAACTCTTCACTCAAATATTCAACTTGGGATGGCAGCTAAGTTAGTGGTAGATGGTGATGAGACTGCACCCGTGAGCGTCGAAAATACTTCTGCTTCTCCCACTTTGACAACCACTTTAGAGTTATATCCCGGAAAAACGGTAACTGTAGAAAAAATTGTCACCCTGTTTACTTCACGAGAGACAGAAATCCCCATTGCTGCCGCCTTAGAAAGACTTGCTGAAGAACCGAGATATACTACTTTATTGGCAGCTCACATTACTGCATGGGAGCAAGTGTGGCAAGACAGTGACATTATTATAGAAGGCGATCGCTTGGCTCAATTGAGCGTCCGTTACAATCTCTTTCAATTACTAGCTGTAACGCCGCGTCACGACAGTCGGGTAAGCATTCCTGCCAAAGCTCTCTCTGGTTTTGCTTATAGCGGACATATCTTTTGGGATACAGAGATATTCATCCTACCTTTCCTCACCTTAACTCAACCAGCTCTAGCACGTAACTTGCTCACCTACCGTTACCACACCCTACCAGGAGCCAGACGCAAAGCTCAAGAAGCCGGTTATCAAGGAGCGATGTATGCTTGGGAAAGTGCTACTACTGGCAATGAAGTAACTCCGCGTTGGGTTCCAGCTGCCAACGGTGAATTAATCCGCATCTGGTGCGGTGACATTGAAGTGCATATCACCGCAGATATCGCTTATGCAATTTTGCACTACTGGCAGACTACCAACGATGATGACTGGATGCGCGATTATGGCGCAGAAATTATTCTTGATACGGCTGTTTTCTGGGAAAGTCGGGTGCAGTGGAACCAAGAGCGCCACAGCTATGACATCCTAGATGTAATTGGCCCCGATGAATATCACGATCGCGTCGATAATAATGCCTTCACTAATCTCATGGTACAGTGGCATTTGCAGTCAGCTTTGGGGCTGTGGGATTGGCTCAAACAAGCTTACCCTGAAACCTCGGCACAATTGGTGCAAAAACTCAACTTAACCACAGAGCGTCTACACCACTGGGCAGAAATTCAAGAGCGTCTATTTGTCAATGAAGATGCTCAAACTGGTTTAATTGAGCAATTTGAAGGCTTTTTCCAGCTAGAAGACGTTAACCTTGCTGATTACGAACCGCGCAGCAAATCTCTACAAGGTTTGTTGGGAATTGAAGCTACCAGCCAAAAGCAGATTCTCAAACAGCCAGATGTATTGATGCTCTTGTATTTACTGCGCGAACGTTATGACCATCAAACTCTCGCCACCAACTGGGACTATTACACCCAACGCACCGACCACAGTTATGGTTCTTCATTAGGCCCAGCCATTAACGCTATTTTAGCTTGCGACCTCAATCAACCAACTGAAGCTTATACACACTTTCTGCGATCGGCCTTGGTAGACTTAGAGGATGTGAGACTGAACGCCGCCGAAGGAATTCACGCCGCCAGTGCTGGAGGAGTATGGCAAGCAGTAGTTTTTGGGTTTGGCGGCATTCGCATGACTCAATTTGGCCCCATTGCTTGTCCCAATCTACCACCCAACTGGACGCGTTTGAAGTTTCGCCTGCAATGGCGTAACGAGTGGTATGACTTTGACTTAGGAACTGAAACAGAAGTTAAAGTTCCCACCTTGGCAGATACACGCTCGAAAATTGTCTAATATCATGTCCGTATAATTAGTTATGATTTCCACAGTCATTGCACCCCACCCCCAGCCCCTCCCCGCTCTTCGGGAGGGGAGACAAAGCATAGCTTTGGCGGGGTGGGGTTCTTCGGGTTTAATAAGTAATCAAGCGGACATGATATGACTGGGCTATATCGAAATAGTAGTCCACGCAGGTGGACTTTGGTTTGTGTAGCTGGCGACTTCCAGTCGCCCAATACTTTTAAAACTCCACTTTTAGAGGAAAAATTGCGGTGAAAGTAGAGCCAACACCTACCTGCGAGGCTAGGTTAATTTGACCTTGCAATAGTTTTACCAACCGTGAAACGATCGCTAATCCCAATCCTGTACTATCAGGAAGATAGGGGCGATCGCTAGAACTGACGCGAAAGTAAGGTTCAAATATCTGGGCTTGGTTTTCGGGAGCAATGCCAACTCCAGTATCAGAAACTGCGATCGCCCATCTTTGATTCTCCAACACCTGACACATGATAATAATAGTCCCCAACTCTGTATAACGAATTGCATTACTAATAAGATTTGTAATAATCTGTTGTAATTGAAAAGAGTCTGTAATTAGCTTTTCGGGAGCGCGATCGCAATCGACAACGATTTGTAAATTTTTTCCCGCAGCTAAAGGTTCCAACATTTGACAGACATTATCGATTAATTCCCGCACATTGGTAGGCGCTAATTGGATTTTTATCTGTCCTGCTTCATAGCGGGAAAGTTCTAGTACATCATTGATTAAATGGAGTAACTGTCTACCATTGCGTAGTACCCGCTCAATATGTTCTAAATTAGAATAGTTATCTTTTATATCAGCCTTTCGTCGTTGTTGGCGTAAAAACAGATCGGAATAACCAATAATAGAAGTTAGAGGATGTTTTAATTCGTGGGCTAATTGGGAAAGATACTCTTGATTGGCGCTAATTAACCGCGTAAGTTCCTCATTATGGAGCGTTAGTGATGCTTGCAACTGCTGTAAGTCCCGCAAGCGTTCCTCAACATAACTCTTAAAACATCGAGCGATCGCTTCGTCTATAATAGCGTCAATCAAACGCATGGAACGAATTATCTCTGACGGGATTCCCTCTAATAAATCTGGTTGTAGAGCATCAAATATTACTGTTCGTAGCAGATGATATTCTCTGGCAATTTCTGCTGGATCAAAGCCTTGTTCGGCTCGAATCGCTCCATGTTGAAAACTGGCAGTAACTATTGACTGAATATCATTATCCTGATGTTTTGAAAGCACTGTCACCATTGCTTTCAAAACATCAGGGATGTGATCCTTTACCGCTGTGTAAGATAGGTCATCAGCACTTTCAATCCGTCTATCCTTACGAACTGCTAGAATCCATTTATCGAGGATGGTATCCGTTTTTTCAGCCAGTACTTGACTAAAATCCATTATGTTAAATATCAGCTAGGAGATAGATGAGTAAACTTCCATATCCAATTAGTTTAGCGAGTGCAGTGGGTTTTTACCAAATTTAACAATTTAGTTCACCTACCAAAAGGAATAAATTATACATATTATTTTGTTTACTAATTAAGTAGTTGTGCATAAAATTTTACAAATATATTTGTTTTCTATTAAAAAATATTAATTAAGCACGTAACATTTTTAATACTTGGCTTGACTATCTTGTTTAGCTGTCTGTTTGAGGAGTTAACTCACACCACAACTAAATACGTAGATTATATTTGTTACTAGTAACCAGTCAAAAATGCTTAATTCAAGTATTAAAATAAACAATATTTTTCAGAAGATAGATGGCTTTTACTGAGCATCGATGTTATATTGTGCATAATTTAGTATCCATTAGAGTAAGTCAGCCTAATTCAGCGTGTCACAGTGCATAACGCTGGAGCGGAGGAACCAAATTGTGGGGCGTATCTCATAGAAAGTGAGGAGTTAAAAGTGAGAAGTGAAGAGTTAACTCAGCACTCAGCACTCGGTACTCAGCACTCTAAAAAGAAGGGTATCTCTCAGCCCTAGCCCGTCAGCTAACTTCGTAGGCATTGAGAGGAGACTGAAG